>JACIWU010000027.1 GCA_014360805.1 Chloroflexota bacterium | reverse complement strand
GGCTGAACTATGTATTATGCGGCAATTTGTTATACGGAAAGAATTCCGCATAACATGCCCACAGGCTCTCGTTATCTGGCAGATTCGCCGCATGCGCAACGCGAGTTCTCTCGCCTACCATGCGCGGGCGCGCCCTTGCGTGTATAGCATACGACAACTTTGTGCGAAAGTCAAGGGGTTTTGTGAGCGGATTCGGCCGCGCCCTGTGTTGGCGACCAAGGCGCGACGCACTTTCGGAAGCGCGCCCCACCCATGCCCGTGGCGCGGCCAACAAACTTTGGAACCGAGACCCTACTCGGCCTTGGGGCCGAACACCACCCGAACCTCGCCCTCCTCGGCCTTGGCGCTCTCCACGTCCAGCCCCGCCACCACCCGCGGCAGCACGATGTTGCGCTTCTGGTTGCCGATGTGTACCACCAGTTCGTCGCCCGAGCGGGTGAGTTTCAGCGCCTCCTTGCTCACGAACGGCAGTTTGAGCACCAGGATGTATCGGCCGTCTTCCTTGCGGACCACGTGCCGCGCGCCCTTGTAGAACACCGCGGCGGGGTCGCGGTCGCCGTACACCAGTTGCCCCAGTTGCCGCAGCCGCTCCAGCCCCACCACCTCGCTGTCCATCAGCGGGACCAGCAGGATGGGCAGCGGAGCGAAGGCTTCCTCCACGGCGCGGCCGTACTTCTCCTGGATGGCCTTCCAGTTGTCAAAGTAGGCGTCTCGCACCGTCGCCGGGATGATGCGGTTGGAGATGACCGCGTCCACCGGATAGCCGTACAGGCTGAGGTAGGTGTAGGTGCGCTGCGCCTCCTTGATGACCATCTTCTCCGGGTTCAGCACCAGGCGCACGGTGGATTTCTCGGGATCCGACAGGAGCGCGTGCATCCGATCCAGGTCGCGAATCAGCCCCTCTATCACGTCAAACAGTTCGTCCTCGGGCAGGGGCAGATCGGTCAGCGAGCGCAGCAGCGGCCGCGACAGTTGCATGGCCCGTTTCTCAATGGGGAAGATTTTCTCCAGATACCAGCGGGCCATGTCGGGGAAGGACAGCAGTTTGAGCGTTTCGCCCGTCGGGGCCGCGTCAATGATAATCACGTCGTACAGCCCGTCGTCGTGCAACTTGACGATTTGCAGCAGCGACGCCAGTTCCTCCATGCCGGGCAGCACGCTCACCTCTTCGGCGATGAGGTCGTCCATCCCGCGCCAGGACAGGAGCGCGGCCAGGTACTCCTGCACCGTGCCCCAGTACTTCTCCATCTGGTACAGCAGGTCAATCTCCTGCCCCCACAGGTTGGGGGCCACTTCCGTCGGCTCGGGGCCCAGGGGATAGTCCAGGCTGTCGGCCAGCGAGTGGGCGGCGTCGGTGCTCACCACGATGGTGCGCAGACCCTGCTCGGCGCAGCGCAGGGCCGTGGCCGCGGCGATGGTCGTCTTCCCCACGCCGCCCTTGCCTGTGAACAGAAGGATTCGTGCCATACTCTATGCACGCTCGCTCTGAGGTTTCAGCGGGGTGTTCTCCCTGGCGGCGAAATCGGCGTACTGAATCTGCGGGAACGGATTGTCCAACTCCGCCGCCTGCTCCAGGAATCGGCGGTCGGCTTCGGACAGGGGCGCTCCACGCTCGGCTGCCGCCGCCAGATGGTTGAACCGCGCCAGGTGCTGCTGGAAGCGCCCCGTGGCGTACTCCTTGGCCTGGCCGGTGCTGACGAGGAAGGGCCAGTCGCTGGATTCCAGGAGCACCAGTTCGCGCGCCACCTGGGCCAGGAGCGCCGCCTGTTCGCCCTGCGCCGACGGCCAGCGGGCCACAAGCCGCTCCATCCGCCTCTCCGCGGCGTGGATGAGCGGCCACATCCACTCGGTCTCCGGGTTTTTCCATGTCCAGTGGCCGCCGCCCGCCCCCCAGGAACTCTCGGGAAGGGCCACCACCTCGGTGGGCGGGTGATCGTTGAGGTAATCGCGGGCCGTCGTCAACTCCACGTCCGGGTTGATGCTCAACTGCCGCAGGACTTCCTTGAGCCAGTCCACGCCCTCAAACCACCAGTGGCCGAAGAGTTCCGTGTCGTAGGCGGACACGATGATGCCCATCTCGTTGTGGCGCTTGTTCCATTCGCGCAGCCGCTCCACCACGATGCTCACGAAGTGATCGGCGTGAACCTGCACTTGCCGCCGCGCCGTCTCGGGATCGTACAAATCCTTGTCGCCCAAATCCACGCCGGCGCCCGTGATACGCCAGTACTGCGCGCCCGAGTTGGGATCTTTGCGGTGAAACTCGCGGTATACGAAATCGCCCGGGTAGCCGTGCGCGGCAGACCACACCTGCATCCCCGTGCGTTCGTCGCGCCCGAAGACGGCGACCTCGGCGGCCTGCACGTAGTACGGGCGGAATGTCGTGCGCTGGGTGGCCTCCGGGCGGGTGTCGGGCTTCACCACCACCTTGCGCAGTGGGATGGCCCCATAAGGCCCCACAGCGTCGCCCGCCACCTTGCCCACCAGTTTGCCGCCCTCAATGACGTGGGTGTCGGTGAAGAAATACTTCAGCCCGAACGCCGCCAGGAACTCCTCTTCGCCGGGCTTGTAGTAGGACGGTGTGCCTTCCTTCATGTACCCTGGACGGTACCCGCACTCCGGCAGCCAGATGCCCTGGGGCCGCTGCCCCATGTGGCGAATGTACGTGTCCACGCCGGTCTTGATCTGGCCCCACAGGGTGGAATCCCGCTCCATGAGGGGCAGGTAGCCGTGGGTGGCCGCGCTGGTCAGCACGTCCACGTTGCCCGCGTCTTGCAGCCGACGGAACGCCCCCAGCAGGTCGCGGTGGTAGCGGGACCGGAAGGAGTCCAGGATGCCCTGGTAGAACCCCAGGTAGAAGTCGGCCAGGGCAACGCGGCGTGCGTCCTTCCCCTCCCACAGCCGCCGGTCCGACTCTATCAGGGCAATCCGCTCCTCCACGTACAACTCAAAGTGGTTCAGCACGTCCGGGTCAGCCAGTTGCTCCATCAGAATGGGCGTGATGCCGATGGTGAGCCTCGGCTCGTACCCCGCCGCCTTGAGGTCATACAGCGCGTTCAGCAGCGGCACGTAGGTTTCGGCAATCGCCTCGTGCACCATCTCCTCGCCATGGGGCCAGCGCCCGGCCTTCCGCACGTAGGGAAGGTGCGTATGCAACACGAAGGTAAACGCGCCCTGTTTCATCTTGCCCTCCTTTCACACAGCGTCGTGCTGTGCAAACGTGAGATGCTTCGCCCGGTCCAACACTACACGTCAAACACAACGCGCGCCGAGCAGTGCCCCGGCTCGCACGTGATGCGCAGGTCGTGGAACGTGGCCGCCTTGATGCGCCGTTTGGTAGGATGCCCCTTGTACCCTTCCACCGTCGCGCTCACCGTAAACTCTCCGGTGAGCGCAAGGTCAAACGTCGTGTACACTTCGCCCAGCGTCTCCGACAGGAACAGCAACTCGTTGAGCCAGTCCACCAGGAGCGTCTCGCGGTCGGCCGCCTGTACGTGAATGTCGTGCTGCGCGCGCTCCCCGGCCGCGCCGGGCAGGCCCTGCAGGGCGAACACCGCCTCGGCAGCATGGACGAGAAGACTTGCGAGGTCCTCGCCCCACACCTCTATGGCCAAATCGGCCGTGTGATCCAGTTCGCGGAAGAAGCACCGGTTCGCGCTCACGGGTTCTTTCGGCTCCTCGCCTCGTCGTCCAGGATGCGGCGCGCTACCTCCACGTCCTGGCCGATCTGCCTGACCAGGTCCGCGATGTTCGGGAAGCGCTGCTCGGGCCGCAGGCGCTCCACGAACTCCACCACCAGGTCGCACCCGTAGATATCCTGATCAAAGTCCAGGATGAAGGTTTCCACAGTGCGCGCGCCGTTGTCAAAACTGGGCCGCACGCCGATATTCGCGACACCCGGATACCGCTCGGTCCCCAGGACGGCGAACACGGCATACACCCCGTCGGCGGGGACGGCGCGTTCCTGGCGCACTTCCAGGTTGGCGGTGGGATACCCCAGCGCGCGCCCGCGCCGCGCCCCGGGCACCACCTCGCCCGCCACCGTCGGGTATCGCCCCAACAGCCGCGTGGCCCCGCGCACGTCGCCCTGGGCCAGCAACGCCCGAATCCGCGTGCTGCTCACCACTTCCCCGTCCAGCAGGAAAGGCTCCACCGCCCTCACGGCGAATCCCAGGTCGGCGCCAAGCGCGCGAAGCGTCGCGATATCGCCCTCGCGATTGCGCCCCAGGGCGAAATCGGGGCCGACCCACAGTTCCCGCAGGCGCAGGTGGCGCACCAGCGCGCCGGTGAACTCGGCCGCCGACATCTGAGCCATCTGCGCGTCAAACGGCAGAATCGCCAGAATATCCAGCGACAACTGCTCCATCAAGACGGCCTTCTCGCCCGGTGTCGTCAGATAGCGTATCGGCAAATCGGGCCGCAGGACGGCGACGGGGTGCGGGTGGAACGTAACCACCATGGCCAGCCGCCCGGTCTCCTTCGCTCTGGCCACAAGATTGCGGATGAGGAACTGATGCCCCAGGTGCACGCCGTCAAATGCGCCGATGGTGGCTACCGTATCCTGCTCCAGATGCGCCTGTTCCCAGTTGTCAATCAGCAGCATTGTCCTGCAAACCTTGTGTCGGGATTGAGATTGCAGAGTGCCCGGCGACTAGCGCCCGCCAAAGACCTTCACGGGAAGCCATCGGCCTGCTGCCGCATTATAGCAGACAAGGGCCACAAAATCACCTGCCAGCGTGTACGCGCGGGCCACCTGCCCATCCGCGCCGGCCCTCGCGTCCACGGGCCGACCGTGGCCCAGCGCCTCGGCCTGCGTGTCGGTCAGAACCAGCGCCGGCATGTCCAGCAGCGCCTCGTCCATGGGGATGAGGAAACGCGGCCAATCGCCGTCGGCGGCCGCCTCCTGCAAGCGGGCCAACGGGACGGCATCCTCCACCGAGAACCGCCCCGACGCCACCCGCCGTAGCGACTTCAGGTGCGCGCCGCTCCCCACAAGTTGGCCCCAGTCGTGGGCCAGCGAGCGGATGTAGGTGCCCGGCCCGCACTCTACCTCCACAGTCGCAACGGGCGGCTCCCACCGCACCATCGCGGCGCGGTAGATGTGCACGTCGCGGACGGGCGGCTCCACCGACTCGCCTCGGCGCGCGCGGCGATACAGCGGCACCCCGGCCTGCTTGACCGCCGAGAAGGCGGGCGCGCGCTGGCGAATGGGGCCTACGAACGTTGCCAGGGCCGCCTGTAGCGCCTCGGCCGTCAGATGAGCGACGGGGCGTTCCTCCACCACGTCGCCGTCGGCGTCGTAGGTAGTCGTGGTTTGGCCGAAGGCCACTTCCGCCACGTAGGTCTTCCTGGAGTTCATTAGGTATTCCGCGATTCGTGTGGCCTGGCCCACGCAGACAAGCAACACCCCCGTGGCCATAGGGTCCAGCGTCCCTGCGTGGCCCACGCGGCGGGTTCCTGCGATCTTGCGGACGGCATTTACCACGTCGTGCGAGGTCATGCCGCGCGGCTTGTCCACATTGAGGATGCCCGACAGGAGGCCCTGGGCCGCGCCGCACGTCGGCCCGCCGCACCCGCCGCACCCGGTCGCCTCACCCATCTGCGCGCCTGCTCCCATCCAGCAGCGCCCGCACCGCGCCCAGCACCCTGGACTCCACCTCGGCCAGCGGCCCGGCCAGCGTGCACCCCGCCGCCTGCGGATGCCCGCCGCCCCCCAACGACAGCGCGATGCCCGATACATCCACCCCCGGCACCGAGCGAAGGCTGACCTCCACCCGTCCGTCGTCCCGCTCCCTGAAAAGCACGGCCACGCGCGCCTCCTCTACCCCGGCCAGGAACGCCACCAGCCCGCTCAAGCCGTTGGCCGAGGCGTCGGACTGCGCCATGAGGGACGCGGGCAAGGACGCCCACACGATGCCATCTTCCAGCCGCGCCTGCGACAGCGCCTCGCCCCACAGTTTGGTCATGGCGAAGGAGCGCTGCACCAGGATTCGGCGGGCGATGCCCGCGAGGTTCGCCCCCGCGGCCACGAGTCGCTCTGCGGCCCGAAGCGCCGCCAAATCCGTGTTGGGCGTCGTGAAGCCGCGCGTGTCCATCACGATCCCGCTCAGGAGGCATGTGGCGATTTCGGGCGTGATGTCCACGCCCAGACCGTCGGCCAGGCGCAACACCAGTTGGCACGTGGAAGCCGACCCGGGCTCCACCCAGTTCACGGTGCCGAAGTCCAGGTTCGTGATGTGGTGGTCTATGTTCAGAATGGGCAGGTGGCCGAGCCGAGAGGCGTCGTAGGCTTCGCCCAGGCGGGGAATGTCGCTGGAATCCAGGCTGATGACCAGGTCAAACTCGCCCTCCGGACGCTGCACGACTTCGTCCGCGCCGGGCATAAAGCGGTACTCCCGCGGCACGGGGTCGGCGCAGGCAAGCGTGGTCTGCTTGCCCAGCGCCCGCAGAATGTGCCCCATCGCCAGGAGCGCCCCGATGGCGTCGCCGTCGGGCGAGGTGTGGCACAGGACCAGAATGCGGTCTGCTGCGAGAATCATCTGTTCAGGCGTCGGCATCGTCCGCGTCTTCCCCGTGAATGCGATCCAGGATGGCGTCTATGTGCCTGCCGTATTCCAGCGCCTCATCGTGGAAGAACTCCAGTTGCGGCACGATGCGCAACTGGAGCCTGGCCGCCAACTCGCGCCGCAGGTAGCCGCGCGCGTGTTCCAGGCCCTCGCGGGCTTGCTCCCGCTCCGCCTCCTCGCCGATGACGGCGTAGTACACGCGCGCAATGGCCAGGTCTGGCGTAACCTGCACGTCGGTAACGGTAACCCAGTGCAGCCGCGGGTCGTGGGCGCGGCGGCCCAGCAGGTCGCCCATCTCCTCTTTGATCAACTCGGCAACGCGCCGTTGTCGTCTGGATGATGTCATGTCTCACCTCTTTGGAGCGGCCAGGCGCTATACCCGCTCCTGCTTGTAGAACTCCAGCACGTCGCCCACCTGGAAGTCCTCGTACTTCTCAAGCCCGATGCCGAATTCGTATCCCGCGCTGACTTCCTTCACGTCCTCGGTGAACCGCTTGAGCGAGGCGATGCGCCCGTCAAACAGGACCTGCCCGCCGCGGATCACCCGCACCGAGGAAGCCCGCGTAACCTGGCCATCGGTCATGTAGCAGCCAGCCACCTTGCCCCGCTTGGAGATGGAGAACACGGCGCGCACCTCGGCGTGGCCCGTAACCACCTGCTGGTACGTCGGCTCCAACATGCCCGTCAGGGCCTTCTCCACGTCCTCCACCAGTTGGTAGATGACGTTGTACAGGCGGATGTCCACCCCTTCCTGCTCGGCCAGGGCGCGGGCCGCCGCATCCACCGACACGTTGAACCCGATGACGATGGCCGACGAGGCCGACGCCAGCATCACGTCCGACTCGCCGATGTTCCCGATGGCGCTGTGCAGAATCTTCACTTTCAGGTCTTCGCTGCCGAGTTTCTGAAGGGACGACTCAATGGGCTCCAGCGACCCCTGCACGTCGGCCTTGAGGATGATGTTGAGTTCCTTGGCCTTGCCCTCCTGCATGCGCGCGAAGACCTCTTCCAGCGTAACGCGGGCGGGGCGGGCGGCCGCCGCCTGCTGACGCTGCTGGGCGCGCTCGGCGGCGATGGCCTTGGCAGTGCGCTCATCTTCCACCACCTCAAACAGGTCGCCTGCTTTGGGGACTTCGCTCAAGCCGAGGATCATCACCGGCGTGGATGGCGTGGCCTCGGAAACAGCGCGGCCCTTGTCGTCAAACATGGCCCGCACACGCCCAGCGCTCTCGCCGATCACCAGATTATCGCCCACGTGGAGGGTTCCGCGCTGCACCAGCAGGGTGGCCACAGGCCCCCGCGTCTTGTCCAGGCGGCTCTCCACCACAACCCCTGTCGCCGGGCGGAACGGGTTCGCCTTCAACTCGGCCACTTCGGCCACCAACAGGATGTTCTCCAGGAGTTCCTCTATGTTGATCCGCTTCTTCGCCGAAACGGGCACGCAAATGACGTTGCCGCCCCATTCCTCCACCAGCAGGCCCAAATCGGCCAGTTGCCGCTTGACCACTTCCGGGTTGGCCTCGGGCTTGTCAATCTTGTTGAGCGCGACGATGATGGGCACCTGCGCCGCCCGCGCGTGGGCAATGGCCTCTTTGGTCTGGGGCTGCACGCCATCATCGGCCGCGACGACGAGCACGACGATGTCGGTGGCCTGAGCGCCCCGCGCGCGCATGGCCGTGAACGCCTCATGGCCCGGTGTGTCCAGAAAGGTGATCTTCTTCCCCCCCAGTTCCACCTGGTACGCGCCGATGTGCTGGGTGATGCCGCCGGCCTCGCCTTCCACCACGTTGGCGTTGCGGATGGCGTCCAAGAGCGAGGTCTTCCCGTGATCCACATGCCCCATCACCGTAACGACCGGGGGCCGGGGCCGCAAATCCTCGGGGCGCTCGTCCTGCACATCGCGCCAACTGGGGATCTGCGCCGGCGCGATCTCCGGGGCCTGCTCTTCCTCCGGCATTTCCTCGCGCGTCTCAAATCCCATCTCGGCGGCCACAATCGCCGCCGTGTCGTAGTCAATCAGTTCGTTGATATTGGCCATGATGCCGAACCCGATCAGTTTCTTCATCACCTCAATCGGGCTGACGCCCAGGGCATGGCCCAGGTCGCGCACCGTCAGGCTGCTGGGCAGTTCAATGACGGAAGGCGCAGCCGGGGTTTCGGCCTGGCTCTTCGCCCCGGCGTGACTGCCGGCCTGCGGTCTAGAGGCCGGCGCCGCCGTGCCGCCCGCCGCGCTCTTCCGAGTTGCGTTTTTGTTCTTGTCCTTCGCCATATCCACCCCTCCTGATTCGGCCCGCGCCGCGACGCGGCTCCGTACAAGCCCTGCGGGCCGAAGTATAGAAAACCACACGGGCCAGAGCAGGCTCTGCGGTGAACGGGTACGAAAAAACCCTGCTCAGCTCGCCCTGAACGACAAACAGGTCGGCCGCCCGCTGACCGCAGGACGACGCGAAGGAGCAGGGTTGATATAGGCTACTAGGGTGCGCCGATGCACGCGAGTTACATCAGAATCTCATGACACCCCTCAACCGTACCTGCTCCCATAACCCACGCACTTCCGATTTCCAGTCGCGGGAATCACGCCTGATTCCCGTCATGGCTCCGGCTCCTCATCACCGGAAAGGCTCCCCTCCAATTGTAGGAGATGCAACTGGTCCTGCAATCGCGCCTTCACATCGTCCGGGAGGGCGACGCCCAGCGCGCGGCTGATGGCGCCTTTGGCCAGCGCCTGCTGCCAGCAGCGAACCTGCTTGCACAGGTAAGCCCCGCGTCCGGGCTTCTTGCCCGTCGGGTCTATGTCCACGGTGCCGTCGGGCATCCTCACGATGCGCGTCAGTTCCCGCTTGCTTCGCGTTTCCCCGCACCCCACACAGGTGCGTTGTGGGACGTGTTTGCGTCGCATGGCCTACCTGCACGAGTTCCTACAACTCTTCTTCCCAGTCGTCGCCCCAATCGCGACGGCGGCCGGCCGGCTTGGGCTTGCGCCGCGGGGCGACCTCGGTGGGTTGCGGTGCTCCCGCGCGCCCCTTTTTGAACTTCTTCTTGGCGCGCTTCCCGGCCTCTTCCTCGGACTCGCCTTCGCCCTCGTCGTCAAACGCCAGTTCGTCAACCTCAATTCGGATCGGCAGCGCCTCGGGTTCGGGCGTAGGCGCTTCGGCTACCTCCGCCACAGGCGCGGGCTCCACTTCGGGGGCGGCTGCAACCGGCGCGGCCTCCTCGGCGGCGGGCGCTTCCGTCACCGCAGGCGCGGCCTCCTCGGCAACGGGCGCTTCCGTCACCGCAGGCGCGGGCTCCGCTTCGGGAGCGGCTGCAACCGGCGCGGCCTCCTCGGCGGCGGGCGCTTCCGTCACCGCAGGCGCGGCCTCCGCTTCGGGAGCGGCTTCAACCAGCGCGGCCTCCTCGGCGGCAGGTTCGGACCCAACTTGTGGAGCCTCGGCCACCTCCGCTGCCACCTCGGCGGGTTCGGCGCCGACCTGCGGCTCTGCCTTGCCCAACAGGATCGCCTCGGCCTTCGCCAGGAGATCCTCGGATACGGCCTGGGCTTTCTCCTGGGCGTAGCGCTGTTCCTCTTCCCACTCCGACGCGCTCTTGATGTCAATGCGCCAGCCGGTGAGTTTGGCCGCCAAGCGCACGTTCTGGCCTTCCTTGCCGATCGCCAGCGACAATTGCTTGTCGGGCACGATGACGGTGGCCGTCTTGCCGCCCTCGGCGGTTTCGTCCAGGATGACCTCAGTGGGCTTGGCCGGGCTCAGCGCGTTGGCGATGAACGTCGCCGTGTCCGCGCTCCACGCCACCACGTCAATCTTCTCGCCGTTCAGTTCGTTGACGATGTTCTGGATGCGGTACCCACGTTGGCCCACGCAGGCCCCCACGGGATCCAGGCGCGGCTGCTTAGATGCCACGGCCACTTTGGAGCGCGATCCGGCCTCGCGTGCGATGGCCTTGACTTCCACCGCCCCGTTGAGAATCTCGGGGACCTCCATCTCCAGCAGGCGGCGGAGCAGGTCGCGGTGCGCGCGGCTCACGATGATTTCCGGGCCGCGGGTGCCGCGCTGCACGTCCACGATGACAACTCGCAGGCGCTGGGCCGGCCTGTATCGCTCGCCGGGGATCATCTCGCCCCTCGGCATGACCCCTTCGGTCTTGCCCAGGTTCACCGTTACCAGGCCCGGCTCGGCCGTCTGCACCGAGGCGTTGATCATCTCGCCCACGCGGTCGGCGTAGGACTGGTAGAGCGTGTCGCGCTCGGCCTCGCGGATGCGCTGGAGAATCACTTGCTTGGCGGCCTGCGCCGCGATGCGGCCGAAGTCCTTGGGCGGGGCGCATTCCACCATCACCTTCGTGCCCACGGCGGCGTCGGGATTGATGCTTCGCGCCTCTTTGAGGGCGATTTGCGTGTCGGGGTCAGAGACGCTGTCCACGACTTCTTTGACCGCGAACAGTTTGACCTCGCCCGTCTGGTTGTCTATCTTCGCCACCACGTTCCCGCAGTCGCCGAAGTTCCGCTTGTAGGCAGAGACCAGGGCAACTTCCACCGCCTCAAGGACCACGTCCTTGGGCAGGTTCCGCTCGGCGCACACCTGGTTGATGGCCTGTATGAACTCGCTCTTCATAGATACGTCCCCTACCTCCTGCGACCGCGCGGCGCAAATGCCTCACAACAAGAAAAGTGGGGGACGCCCACTTTTCTCCAGCGCAATCGTAATAACAAACGCATTATACCACGCCGTTTCGGATTGCGCAAGTCAAACGTGTCAGTGCATCCGTGCAAAAGTTTGTCGGCCCCCTGCCTCCGGCGGCTATGGGAAGCCGCCCTACGTGTCTACAATTGTTCTCCATTCGTGTGGATTCGTGTTATTCGTGGATGGCGCCTGCGACGAAAGCGAACTTCGTCAGGTGTGGCGCGGATTTGTCAGGCCGCGGGAATCCTGCTATAATGGCCCCGCGACGACCTTTCAAGCACCGCGGCATGGTGCGAGGCGGCAAAGGGAACCCGTCGTTTCGCCGATACTTCTGGGCCACCCTAGCTCAATCGGCAGAGCAGGCGCTTCGTAAGCGCCCGGTTATCGGTTCAATTCCGATGGGTGGCTCCACGATCCTTAGCGAGCCCTGACCGCACGCCGGGTCAGGGCTTGTCTATAGCCATGCGCCAGCAGGAGGATCCGGTGGCCGCTCGGTCCGAACAACCCGCCGCCTCCATGCCCACCGACGACCGCGCGGGGGGATGGGAGCGCGTTTGGGGATTCCTGACCTCTCCCCGCTGTGCAGCCATCCTCACCATCCTTGTCGCGTTCGTGTTCCTCCTGGCAGGCATCTTCCCCCAGGCTCCCGCCACGGGCGCAGACTCCGCCGCGCAACTCCGCTGGCTGGCCGAAGCCGCCGCACGCTGGGGCGCGCCCGGCCCCACGCTGCGCGCCCTGGGGATGTTTCAGATTGCCGACTCGTTGCTCTGGAAGGGGACGCTGGGGCTTGGCGTGTTCGTCCTGCTCCTCCATCTCGCCCAGAACCTGCGCCGCGCGCTCCGATACGCGAAGACGGATGCCATCAGCCTCCCGCGTCGGGCGCAGGGCCAGCGAGTTGCCAATGGGAGCGCGGCGCAGGTGTTGGCGTCCGTGGATGCGGCCTTGACGCAGGCCGGCTATCGCACCCGCACGGAGTCCATGGGCGAGGCGCTGCAACTCCACGCCGTGCGCGACGGCTGGGCGTGGGGACTCCGCGCGGGCGCTGCCTTCGGTCTGCTGCTGGTTGCGACCGCGCTCTTGCTTTCGGGACGCGTGTCCCGCACGGAGGAACTCGCGTTGGGGCCGGGGGAGGCCGCAACCCTGGCGCTGCGCCCCGGGTGGTCGGTGTCGCTGGGGGATGGGGCGCAGGGGGCGCTGTGGCCTGTTCTCCTGCTGGGGCCCGAAGGCGACGTGAGGGCGCAGGGGGTCATCGGCCCGCAACGCCCGCTGTGGGCCGGGGACTTGACGCTGCACCGGACGCGGTCGTTCGCCGGCGTCGTGGTCAGCGCGACCGACGAGGGGGGAGTCCCCGTGTCGCTCCAGGCGGCGGGGGAATCCTCCGCCGTGGGGACGCTGTTCCTGCGATTTGACGAGGACCAACCCGAACAGTACTTCGCCGCCCCCGACGTGGGGGATACCATCCGCATCGCCCTGAACCCCGACGCCGACGGGGCCGCGCCTGCATTCCTGTTCCAGGTTTTCCACGGCACGGACATCCAGCCCGCCCACGAAGGGGCATTCTCGGACGAGGGGACGGCCGCATCCAACGGCATCACCTACCGCTTCGCGGCGGGGCAGTACCCTGCGGCAGTTGCCATACGCGACCCTTCGCGCTATCCTTTGTGGGCGGGGGCGGTGCTCGCCGTGGTTTGCGGCCTGGCATCCGCGTGGGTTTCCGCGCGCGCCGCCGTTGTGCAGGCGACACAAGCAGCCAATCGCGCCGCCCTTCGGTTTTGGGCGAGCGACGCCGACACCGCAGACGTGATCCGCGAGGCGCTTGGGTAGGCGGCTCCTGCGCCTGCACACGTCTCGCACGGGGAAAGTTGGATGGGACTACCGTTGAACCCCAGCACGGTACTCTTGGGCCTGGCCTACGCCGCATCGCTGGCGGGGGTCGCGCTCTGGCTTGCGGCCTACGCGCGGCATGTGCCGCGGGCGCAGGCGGTGGCCCGCGCCCTCGCGTGGGCGGCTGCGGCGCTTGCGGCGGCCTACCTGCTCGCTGAGGCGCTGCTGGCGCGCAGGGCGCTCTTCGTGGGCGTGGCCGACTTCCTGGCCGCAGGCGCGGTCGGGTTGCTGGCGCTTGCGCCGATATCGGAGCGGGGCAGGGCGTCGCCGATTGGCCCTCTGGCGCTGGCGTTGGCCGCCCTCACGCATGTCTGGACGGCCAGGCCCGCCGCCGCGCCCGCCGTTCCCGCCCAGCAGACGCTCCTGTACGTGGCGCAAGCGGGCCTGCATGCCCTGGGCGTGGGCGGGTGCATGGCGGCCCTGCTGGGCACGTTGGGCGCGCGCGACATGCGGCAGGGGCAGCCGCCCGCCGAGTTCGCCGGCATCGCCCTGATGGGCGTCGGCTTTGTCCTGACGGCGGCCTGGGCCTGGCTCAACTGGGGCGTCGCCTGGCGCAACGACCCGCGACTGAACCTGATGGTGGCCGGTTGGCTCTGCGTCGTGGCGGGGAGGTTTCTGCGCCGCGACGCATCGCAATGGGGCCTGATGGCGCAATGGGTGGGCGTGGGCCTGATGCTGCTGGGGGCCTTCGCCGCCGACTGGATCGCCGCCGCGTGGCCTGGGTTGTCGTTCGTGGCCTGGTGAGAGTCCGAGGAGGGAGTCCATGGGAGTGGTAGTTATCGGTGTGGCAGGCGGAAGCGGCTCAGGCAAGACGACCGTGTCCCAGGCGATTCTGGAGCGCGTGGGGCGCGAGCGCATCGCCTACATCCAGCACGACTCGTACTACCGCGACCGCAGCGACCTGCCCTTTGAGGAAAGAACCCGCCTCAACTACGATCACCCCGACTCGCTGGAAAACGAACTGCTCATCCAGCACATCCTGGCCCTGCGCGAGGGTCGGGCCGTGCAAATCCCCATCTACGACTTCACGACCCACACGCGCCTACGCGAGACGCGCACCGTGGAACCCCGCCAGGTTGTGCTGGTGGAGGGCATCCTCATCTTCGCCGACAAGGCGCTCCGCGACCTGATGGATGTCAAAATCTTCGTGGACACCGATCCCGACATCCGCTTCATCCGCCGCCTGAAGCGCGACATCTCCGAGCGGGGGCGCACCATGGAGTCGGTGTGCCAGCAGTACCTGGAGACCGTGCGCCCCATGCACCTGGAATTCGTGGAACCCAGCAAGCGCTACGCCGACATCATCATCCCCGAAGGCGGGTTCAACACCATCGCGATTGACATGGTGGTGGCCAGGGTGGAGAGCATGCTGGGCGCGCAGAACTGCGGCCCAGCCCGCTAGGAGGTCGCCGTGCACATCTGCCTGATGACCCGCACCACCCTGGCGCACATCGGGGGCGGCTTGGAGCGGCACGCTGCGGATTTGTGCCAGGGCCTGGTGGAGCGGGGGCATCGCATCACCGTCATCACCACGCGCCACCCGCAGGGCGAGACCGAAACCCGGGCCCCAGGCATCCGCACGCTGTTTCTGCCCTACAGCGCCGACCGCGCATACGCCGTCGCGTGGTGGCGGGAGAGCGCCCGCGCCTTTGCCCGGCTGCACGCCGCCGACCCCGTGGACATCGTCTGGAGCCAGGGCATCGGGGCCTACGGCTATCTGCGTCTGCCAGCCCGCCAGCGGCCCATCCCGTGCGTCGCCATCCTCCACGGCACGCCCCTGGGCGAATGGCGCGCCATGCGACGCCAATGGGGCGACTCGCCCCGCCATGCGCATCGCCTCGTCCGCTTCGCCGCGCGCACGTTGCTGTTCAGGCGCATGTTCCGCACCACGGCGCAGCGCGCGGCCGGCGTCATCTGCGTCAGCCCACAACTGGCCGAAGACGCGATCGGCGAACTGTCCATCCCCAGCAGCAGGGTAGCGGTCGTGCCCAACGGTGTGGACGCCGCGAAGTTCCGACCAGACGCCTCGGCGCGGCGGGCATTGCGCGCCCAACTGGGCCTCGCGGCCGACGCGCTGGTGCTCCTGACGGCGGGACGGCTGGAACAAGCAAAAGGGCACCATCGGGTGTTGCGCATGGCAGCGTCGCTCGTGGAGCAGGGCCTGGCGCCCACGGTTCTCGTGGCGGGCACCGGGCCGGACGAAGCCTGGCTGCGCCAGCAGGCGGCATCCCTGGGCCTGGCCGACCGCGTCCGCTGGCTGGGCCACGTCCCGCATGAGCAGATGCCCGCCGTGTACAATGCGGCGGACATCGCGCTGATGCTTTCCATCCACACCGAGGCGTTTTCATACGCCGTCGCAGAGCCAATGGCGTGCGGCTGCCCGGTGATCGCCAGCGCCGTCGGCGGGGTCGTTTCGCTCATCTCCCACGGCGACAATGGATTTCTGGTGTCGCCGGGCGGCGAGGGCGAAGCGGCTACCCTCGCGGCTTCGTTGGCCCGCGATCCCGCCGCGCGCGCCGCCATCGCCCAGGCCGCCCGACAAACGGTGCTCGCGCGGTTCACGCTGGACAGGATGATCGCCGACACCGAGTCGGTTTTCCTCCGCCACGCCATCAGACAGGGAGCGCAACCGTGAACGGCGACCTCCCCGCACGTTTCGGCAGGGGGCTGTTCTGGAACTACGCGGGGCGTATCGGCGAGTACGCCATCCGCTTCCTGTTCGTCAGTCTCATCGCCAAGCGCCTGGGGCCGGGGGATTTCGGCGTCTATTCCTTCGCCTACAGCGTCTTCGTGGCGGGCACGCTGCTGGGCGCGCTGGGCTACGAGCAGGCCCTGAACAACTTCGTGCCCGCGCTCCTGGATGACCCGGCCCGGCAGCGATTCTTGCTTCGCCGAACGCTGGCCCTGCGGGCGCTCATCATGGCCTGCCTGGTGGTGCTGGGAGCCGTAGGCGCGCCGCTTCTGTCGCGCTGGACAGGCCCCGCGGCTTCCGCCGTCGTGTGGGTGCTCCCCTACCTGTTCTGGTTCAACGTCGCCAATCTCCTGGCGTATTTCTGGGTGGGGCGCCTAGAAGTGCGCCTCGTGGCGCTGGTTCGCATTGGCGTGCAAGTGGTCAACTACGCGGCGGCGTGGTACCTGTTGCAGCGCGGCTACGGGCCGCAGGCGATGCTCCTGCTCCTGGGCGCGACGGCGGCCCTGGCATCCGCCGCGTACCTGGCGTACACGGCGCGCTTCCTGCGGGGGCCTGCCTCGCCCCTGCCCATGGGCCGCGTCCATCGCTTCGCCGTGAACACCGGCATCATCAACGGGCTGAACTACGTCCTGGGGCAACAGTCCGATGTGGCGCTCATCGGCCTCCTGCTGCGCGACAGCGTCCAAATCGGCTTCTACAACCTGGCGGCGACGCTCACCACCATCGCGGGCACGGCGCTCCTCATGGGCCTGGAAGGCGTGGGCCTGTCGGCGATGGCCGAGGTCGCGGCCAAGAGTATGCGCGACCTGGCCACCGCGTGGCGCGCCTTCATGAAAGTAACCATGCTCCTGTCGGTGCCCGTGCTGGCGTTCTGCGCGCTCCACGCCGCGAAACTGGTGGCGCTGTACGGCGAGACCTATCGGGAAGCCGCTTTGCTCCTGCAAGTCTACGCGTTGTTCACGGCGGCGAACCGATTCCTGGGCGGAGGAACCAGCACCGGCACGCTGTACGCCATGCGGCGCGAAGGGTGGGCCCTAGGGCTGCGGGTGGCCACGGGCGTCCTGAACGTCGCCCTCGCCATCGCGCTGATTCCCCGATGGGGCGCGGTGGGGGCGGTGGCCGCCACGGGCTTCTGCGGAATCCTCACCACCGCCGCCGAGGTGTTCCTGGTCATGCGGGCGACCCGTGCGGGGTACCCCCTGGGATTCGCCCTGGCGGTGGGGGCCGGCAGCGCAGTGGCTACCCTGGCGTCGCACTTCGCCACAGGCGGCGGCCTGTGGGGGCTGGCGCGGGGCGCGGGGGTATTCCTTCTGGTTTTCGCCGCCTGCTTCGCCCTGCTCAAGCCGCTGGACGCCGAAGACCGGGACCTGCTGGCCCGCTTGTCGCCATCCCTGGGGGAGCGCGCGGCGCGGTTCGTGCGTGCGCGTCGTTCGGGCAGCGACCCGCAGGGCCGCAAGCGGCGCGAGCCGTAGGCCCCCATTTGCGCCCACGCACGGCCATAGCGAGCGTAGGGCAGGTTTCCATACCTGCCCTCTGCCTTCGGCGGCTATGGAAAGCCGCCCTACGAACTGTCGCCATCCGTGGGGGAGCGCGCGGCGCGGTTCGTGCGCGCGCGTCGTTCGGGCAGCGACCCGCAGGGCCACAACCCGCGCGAGCCGTAGGCCCCCATTTGCGCCCACGCACGGCTGTAGTACACTCATATCAACGCCTGTGTCGCCACGGGAGACGCACGAATGCGGATTTGCATAGACATCTCGCCAGCAGCACACCGCAAGGCAGGGCTGGGCCGCCATGCCCGCGAACTGGCCGAGCGCGCCCATCGGCTGGACGCCCTCAACGACTACAGCCTTTTCACGTACCAGCCGTCGCGGGGGCAGATCCCGCCCGGCCTGGCCCACCTGCCCACCTACTCCGTCCCGTGGCCCGCCAAGCCCTGGCGCATGAGCGTCCTGCTGGCCCACTACGCGCGCGTCCCGCAGGACGGTCTGGTGCCGGGCGTGGCGCTGTTCCACGGCACCGATCACCTCTTGCCGTATTTTCGGCGAATCCGCACGGTGTTCACGCTGCACGACCTCATCCCGCTGCTGTTCCCGGAGTTCCACCTGCCGCTGAACCGTTGGTTTCTGACCCTGATGTTTCCGCGCTTCCTGCGCCGCGCCGACGCCATCATCGCCGTGTCCGAATGCACCAAGAAGGACGCCATCCGCATCTACGGGGTGCCCGAAGAAAAGATCACCGTCATCTACAACGGCGTGGACGCGCGCTTCCATCCCGTGCGCGACGCCGAGACCCTGCGCCGGGTCCGCGCGGCGTACCGCCTGCCCGAGGCGTACATCCTGTACGTGGGCACCATTGAGCCGCGCAAGAACCTGGTGCGCCTGCTGGATGCCTACCATGCCCTGCGGCAGGCAGGGCGCCCGCACAAACTGGTCGTCGTGGGGGCCAAGGGGTGGCTGTACCAGCCGTTCTTTGACCGCATCGCCGCCCTGGGCCTACAGGACGAGGTGATTCTCCCCGGGTACATCGCCGACGAGGATTTGCCCGCCGTGTATTCGGGCGCAGCCCTGTTCGCGTTCCCGTCGCTGTACGAGGGGTTTGGGATACCGCCGCTGGAAGCCATGGCCTGCGGCGTGCCGACGCTGGTCTCGGACACGTCGTCCCTGCCCGAAGTCGTGGGGGATGCGGCGCTTCGGGTGTCGCCCACCGACACGGGCGCGATCAAGGCCGCCATGGAGCGCATTCTGAGCGACGCGGCGCTGGCCCGCGAATTGGCGGGGCGGGGGCCCGAACGGGCGCGGATGTTCACCTGGGACAGGGCGGCCGGCCAGTTGGTGGACGTGTACCATGCTGTGGGGGCGACGCGCGAGTCGCCCTCCGACCACGGAAGGAGAGCACCATGAGTCTCATCGGCAATCTGCTGTGGATCTTCCTGGGCGGCGGCATCCTCGTGTCGCTGTGCTACCTCATCGGCGGCATCGCGCTGTGCGCTACCATCGTGGGCATCCCGTTCGGCGTGCAATGCTTCAAACTGGCGTGGATGGCCCTGGCGCCGTTCGGCAAGGAGATTGACTCCAGCGGATCGGCGAAGGGGTTGCTGCCCATCCTGCTCAACATCCTGTGGCTGGTGTTCGGCGGGCTGGAAGTGGCGGCGGTGCACCTGGTCTTCGCCCTGCTGTGCGCCATCACCATCATCGGGCTGCCCTTCGCCAGGCAGCACATGAAGTTGCTACGCCTGGCGCTGGTGCCCTTCGGCGCGAAGATCACCTAGATTCCCCGCCGAACACGGGGCGTTCCTGCAGCGCCGCCTAGTAGAACATCGCATTGACGGCGTTGTACAGGGCATGCGCCACAACCGGCCCCACGATAGAACCCGTGAGGCGGAACATGACGCCGGCCAGCAGCCCGAAGGCGAAGGGGAAGCCCACGACGCCGAACAGGGCCAGCACGTTGGGCACAAAGAGCGCGCCGGGGAGATGCCAGAGGCCGAAGAGTACCGACGCCAGGAACGTGGCGAACCACCAGGGGTAGCGCCGCTGTAGGGTGATCTGCATGTAGCCGCGGAACAGGCTTTCCTCGCCCAGGGCGATCGTCATCAACTCCACGGGGAAACTCTGGGCCAGCGCCGCAAACCCGGCATCGCCCAGGCGCAACTGGCCGGTTGCCACAAGCGGCGCGCGCATGATCGCCTGCAGCGCCAGCGCCAGGCCCGCGCCCAGCAACACCTGCCGCAAGGCGCGCCGCCCCGTGAACCCAAACACGTCGCCGCCCGACCGCTCGCCCAGCAGGATCGCCAGAGCCACAAGGGGGAACAGGCTGCCGGTGGCCGCGAGGGAAGCGTGCCAACTCACGCGAAGCGGGACAAGGCTGGCGGCCACCAGCACCATTGCGGCCGCCCGCGACAGCACGACGAAGACCCAGAGCGCCAGGCCGGCCCACCACGGAGCCGCACGAGTCGGCGGGGAAACTCGCGTCCGGCAGAGGCCGAGCAGGAACGGGAGCGGCAACACGAGCGCCGCGCTATAGGCCGCGTCGGCGCTCCAACTCGCCAATGCCGCCAGCCCCGCCATCACGCCGACGTAGGCGACGGCAACCCCAGCCCAACGCAACCATGTCGCCATGCTACTTGCCGGTGCTCCCGAACCCCTCCTTGGGGCCTAGCGGAATGTCCTCGTCCGTCTCCACCAGTTCCACGTCCATGCGCTGCGCCCACATCTGGGCAACGCGGTCCCCGGGGTGAATCGTAACCGGCCCCACGCCAGGGAGTGGCTCCAAAATCGTGCAGACCTCGCGCCCGTTGAATTCGGGGTCAATCAGGCCCACATGCGCCTCGTAGCCGTGGCGGAGCGGCGCGCTGGATCGCGCTTTGACGATGGCGCCGTAGCCCGGGGGCAGTTCCAGCGCGATGCCCAACGGCACCAGCGTGGGGCCGTTCAGCACAAGCGGCGCGTCCAGGCGTGCGAACAGGTCGTAGGCCGCGCCGGTCTTCACGGGCCTGCGCCCGCCAGCGAGAACCTTGTACCGGATAGCCACATCTGCCTCCTGATGTTGCGGATTGCTCCGAATTACGATTCCAACTTTTCCGACGGCGGGCTGCCGTTGGGGCGGGCTTCCGGCTCGGATTCCTGCGACAGCGACTCGCCCAGCAGTTTGGACTTCTGGTAGGCCGCCCAGACGGCCTTGGACAGCACCGTGCGGATGCTGCCCTTGTCCAGTTGGTAGATGGCCTCGGCGCTCGTCCCGCCTGGCGAGGTTACCATGTTGCGGAGTTGCGCCAGGTGCAGGTTGGACTGGCGCGCGAACAGCACCGACCCCAGGACGGTCTTCGTAACCAGGGCCTCGGCGATGCGCCGCGAGAATCCCAGGTGCACCGCCGCGTCCACCAGCGCCTCCATGATGAGGAACACGTAGGTCGGGCCGGTGCCGCTCACCGCCGTCGCCATGTCCAGATAGCGCTCCTCGTCCACCTCTATCTCTTCGCCCAGGGCGGTCAGAATCCTGCGCCCCACCTCCCGCTGTTCGGGCGTAACCTGGGGCGTGGCGAACCACACCGAAATCCCCTCGCCGATCTGCGCGGGCGTGTTGGGCATCACGCGGATGACGGACGGAGCGCCGAGCGTCTGCGCGATGTAGGAGACCTTCGCGCCCGCCACGATGGACATGACGAGTTGCTCGGGCCGCACCGTCCCGCGAAGTTCGTGCAGAACCATGCGAAGCCGCTGCGGCTTGACCGACAGGACGACGACATCGGCATTGCGGGCGGCCTCGCGGTTGTCGGTCGTGGCGTGGATGCCGTACTTGGCGGTCAACTCGGCGGCGCGTTCCTTGCGGGGGCCGCTCGCCCAGATGTGGCCCGCCGCCGTAACGCCGCACCGCAAAATGCCCTGAATCATGGCCTCGGCCATGGTGCCGCTGCCGATGAAGGCCAACCGCGCTTGTTGGACTGTCTCTTCCATTGTTTGGATATCCCTTTCCGCTTTGTATGCCTAACAAAACGCCTCCCGTGAGGGAGGCATGTTCAAGACGAACGACATGGTTCCATCGCAGGCGAACGCTATCGCCGCCCTACCTCCCCGTGGTGCCTGTGCCCCTGAGCGATGCCCAGGGGCCTGGGAGGGATAGGCGTGCGCTGCCCTCGTCCGATTTGCGTGGGAATGCGATGCCACATACGCCTGCCGCCTTTGCGGTGTATCTTACCGCAAAAACCCGCGATGTCAAACAAAGATACGCGGCGCTGGGCCGAGGCCACAGCGCCGCAACCGACAGCGAAGAGGCAAACCCACGGCTTACGAAGGCGCCTTGTGCACTCGGACTGCCGCGACTTTGAGTTCTGGAATCTTGGACACCGGATCCAGCGCTGCGTGGGTCAACACGTTGCCCAGCGCCTCGGCGAAGTGGAACGTCATAAATACGACGCCCGGCCTGCAACGGTGCCCCACCGCGGCCCGCGCCTTCACCTGTCCGCGCCGCGATTCCACGACCACCCAGTCGCCGTCCGCGATTCTCAGCCTCGCTGCATCCTCGGCGTTGATCTCCACGCGCTCCTCCGGGGCCAGTTTGTTCAACCCCGCCACGCGGCGCGTCATGGTGCCGGTGTGATAGTGTTCCAGCCTCCGGCCAGTGGTAAGGATGAGCGGATAGGCTTCATCCGGCGTCTCGGCCGGGGGCACGTAATCCACCGGGTTGAACTTGCCGAGGCCGCGCGAGAACTTGCCGACGTGCAGGATGGGCGTGCCCGGGTGATCGGGCGATGGGCACGGCCACTGGATGCCACCGTTCTCCAGCCGACAGTGGCGAATGCCGCCGTAGATGGGTGCCAGCGCCGCCACTTCGTCCATGATCTGGGCGGGAGATGCGTAGTCCCAGCCTGCGTAGGGGCCATCGGGCGTCTGCCCGAGCGCCTTCAACGTGCGGCGCGCCAGGTCGGCGACGATCTCCCAGTCGGGACGCGCCTCGCCCGGCGGGTCAATGGCGGGCCGAATCAACTGGACGCGCCGCTCGGTGTTGGTGAACGTGCCGGCCTTTTCCGCGAACGACGCGGCGGGAAGCACCACGTCGGCCAGGCGCGCCGTCTCGGACAGGAAGATGTCCTGCACCACGAGGAAGTCCAGGCTCTCCAGGCAATGGATCACGTGCTGGCTGTCGGGGTCGCTCATGACCGGGTTCTCGCCCGTAACGTAGAGCGCCTTCAGCCGTCCCTTCTCGGCGGCGTTGAGCATCTCCACGATGGTGAGGCCGGGCCTGTCGCCAAAGGTCGCGCCCCACGCCTGGGCGAACTTCTCGCGGGCCTTTTCGTCCACGACGCGCTGATAGCCGGGGAAGAAGTCGGGCAGGCAACCCATGTCGCACGCACCCTGGACGTTGTTCTGGCCACGGAGCGGGTTGACGCCGCCCCCGCGAATGCCCATGTTGCCCGTGAGCATCTGCAAATTCGCGCACGCCTGCACCCCTTGGTGGCCGGATGTGTGCTGGGTTACGCCCATGGCATACACCAGCGCGGCGGGCTTCGCTGTGGCGTACAGGCGGGCTGCCTCGTACAGGCGCTCCACCGGGACGCCGGTGATCTCGCTGACCCGTTCAGGTGTGTACTTGTCCACCACCGCCCGCCACTCGTCAAACCCCTCGGTGCGGGAGGCGATGAACTCCTTGTCTTCCCATCCCTCTTTCAGGATGATGTGCGCCAGGCCGTTCAGCAGGGCGATGTTGCCGCCCGGCTCAATCGGCAGGTGGATATCGGCGCGCCGCGCCAAATCCGTGCTGCGGGGGTCCACGACGATGAGTTTCGCCCCCTCGCGCACCGCCCTGCGGATATTCAGCCCGATGACGGGGTGCTGCTCGGTGGTATTGGAACCGATGATCAGGAAGGCTTTGGCCTCCTTCATATCGTCAATGGAGTTGGTCATCGCCCCGGAGCCGAATGCTGTGACCAGACCGGTCACGGTGCTGCTGTGTCAGAGACGCGCACAATGGTCCACATTGTGCGTCCCCAGCACCCCCCTGGCGAATTTCTGGAGCAGGTAGTTCTCCTCGTTCGTGCACTTCGCGGATGTAAGCAGCGCCACTGCGTCGGGGCCGTGCTCGCGCACCGCCGACGCCAACCGCTGGGCCACGAGGTCAAGCGCCTCGTCCCAGGTGGTTTCCACGAAAGCCCCATCCTTCTTGATGAGCGGCTTCTTCAGGCGGTCAGGATGGTTGATGAACTCGTACCCAAACCGCCCCTTGACGCATGTGCGGCCACGGTTCACGGGGTTGTCGGGGTCGCCGCGCACCCCTACCACCGTGTTGCCGCGGGTTTGGAGGATCAGGCCGCACCCCACGCCGCAGTAGGAGCAGATGGTCTTCGTCTCGGCGGCGGGCAGTCCGTACCGCAGCCAGGCCTCCGGGTACAGCGCGCCTACGGGGCATTTCTCCACGCACTGCCCGCACGATTCGCAGGTGGAGGTCGCCACGGGCCGGTCCAGCACCGTCGCGATCTTGGTGCGGAAGCCGCGATAGGCGAAGTTGATCGCCCCGAGTTGTTGAATCTCATCGCAGGTGCGCACGCACTTGCCGCACAGGATACAGCGGTCCAGGTCGCGATGGTAGAACGGGTTGGAGTCATCTATCGGGTAGGCGTGCTTTTCGCCGCGGAAGCGGTTGGTGCGAACGCCTACGTAGGCCGCCACGCGCTGGAGGTCGCAGCGGTTGTTTTGGGGACAGGTCAGGCAATCCTCCGGGTGGTCCGAGAGGAGCAGTTCCACGATGTTGCGGCGCGTCTTGTCAATGATAGGGCTAGACGTGCGTACCACCATGCCGTCGGTGGCGGGCGTGGTGCAGGAGGGGAGCATGGGGCGGCGATCGCCCTGCACCTCCACCAGACACAGGCGGCACGCGCCGAAGGGCAGCAAATCCTCATCGGCGCACAGGGTGGGGATGTACACGCCTGCCTTCTTGGCCGCATCCAGAATCGTGGCCCCGTCTTCTACCGTTACCTGCTTGCCGTCTACGGTCAGCGTAATGGTCATGTTTGCGTCTCCTTCCATCCGAGCACCGTGGCTATTCCACAAGGACCGCGTCAAAGTTGCACACCTGGCGGCACGTGTCGCAGCGCGTGCATACCGTCGGGTCAATCACGTGCACTTTCTTCTTCTCGCCGCTGATAGCGTTCACAGGGCAATTGCGGGCGCAGAGGGTACAGCCCGTGCACTTCTCCTCGGAAATGCGATACGTGATGAGCGCCTTGCAGACCTTGGCCGGGCAGCGGTGCTCCTTGATATGCGCCTCGTACTCGTCGCGGAAGTAGCGGATGGTGCTAAGCACGGGGTTGGGAGCCGTCTGGCCCAGCCCACACAGCGACCCGAGTTTGACCGTCTCGCCCAGTTCCAGCAACAGGTCAATGTCTTCCATCTTCCCCTGGCCCGCCACGATGCGCTCCAGGATTTCCAACATGCGCTTGGTTCCCAGACGGCACGGGATGCACTTGCCGCACGATTCGCTCTGGGTGAAATTCAGGAAGAAGCGCGCCACGTCCACCATGCAGGTGGAGTCGTCCATGACAACCAGGCCGCCCGATCCCATGATGGAGCCTGCCTTCGTGAGCGTCTCGTAGTCAATGGGCCAGTCCAGGTGCTCGCTGGACAGGCACCCACCCGATGGGCCACCCGTCTGCGCCGCCTTGAACTGCCGGCCGTTGGCGATGCCGCCACCCACGCCGAAGATGACTTCGCGCAGGGTCATCCCGAAGGGCACCTCTATCAGGCTGCTGTTCACCACCTTGCCGGTCAGGGCGAAGGTCTTCGTGCCCTTGCTCTTCTCGGTGCCGACGGAGGCGAACCAATCGGCGCCGTTGAGGATGATGGGCGGGATGTTGTTCAGCGTCTCCACGTTGTTGATGTTGGTCGGCTGGCCCCACAGGCCCTTCTGCGCGGGGAACGGCGGGCGTGGACGGGGCATCCCGCGCTTGCCCTCTATGGAAGCCATGAGCGCGGTCTCCTCGCCGCAGACGAATGCGCCCGCACCTTCCTTGATGGTTACGTCAAAACTGAAGTCGGTGCCGAAGATATGTTCGCCGAGGAGGCCCAGCGCCCGCGCCTGCTCCAGCGCCTTGCGCAGCCGCACGATGGCCAGCGGGTACTCGGCGCGGCAGTAGATGTAGCCATGGTCGGCGCCGATGGCGTAGGCGGTAATGAGCAGCCCCTCCAGCACGCTGTGGGGATCGCCCTCCAGGACGCTGCGGTTCATAAAGGCGCCCGGGTCGCCCTCGTCCGCGTTGCAGATGACGTACTTGTGCTCCCCAGGCGACTGGCGGCAGAAGCCCCACTTCATGCCCGTCGGGAAACCCGCGCCACCACGGCCACGCAACCCCGACCGCTTGACTTCCTCAATCACGGCTTCGGGCGTCATCTCAAACAGGGCCTTCGCCAGCGCCGCGTACCCGTCGCGGACGATGTACTCGGCCACCGACTCGGGGTCAATGAAGCCGCAGTTGCGCAGCACGGTGCGCCGCTGCGTGGCGAAGAAGGGCAACTGCTTCCAGGCCGGGATGCCGTCATACGGCTCGTCGCCGATGACCGCGAAGGCCACATCCTTGCGCACGTTGTTGTGAAGCAGGTGCTCTTCCAGAATGGTCGGGATGCTCTTGGGGGTTACTTTGGCGTAGCAGATGCGAGGCTCGCCCGGCCTTACGATGTCCACCAGGGGCTCTTCAAAACACATGCCAATGCAGCCCACGGGAACGATCTCGGCGGACACGGGCATGTCGGCCAATTTCTCGCGCAGGGCCGCCAAGACATCCAGGCCGCCAGCGGCAATTCCGCACGTCCCAAGGCCAACCAGGATGCGGGTGCGGTCAGGGGGCCGCGTGCGCGCGATTTCGCTTTCGGCCCAGGCGCGCAGGGATGCGTAATCGCTATACATGCTCTTCCTCCGCGGTCTTGCGAATCAGGCGGCGCGCCTTGTCCGGGCTCAAGTTCCCATAGGTGCGCCCGTCCACAACCATCACCGGCGCCAGACTGCACGCGCCGAAACAGGCGATCTTCTCCACGGTGAACAGGCCGTCGGGCGTGGTGTCCTCGCCGCCTCCCAGTTGCAGTTCGCTCTCCACCGCCGTAACGATGAGCGGCGAGCCGCGCACATGGCAGGCCGTGCCCCGGCATATTTTGACGTTGTGTTTGCCCATGGGACGCAGCCGAAACTGCGCGTAGAAGGACAGCACACCGAACACCTCGCTTGCAGGAATGCGGAGTTTCTCGGCAATGGCGTAGATGGCTTCCTCGGAGACGTACCCCTCGGCCTCCTGGGCCTTCTGCAGCAGGGGGATGAGATCTCCCTTGCCGGTTACGGGCGCTTGCAAGATTTGGCTGAGTTTGTCGTTCAACGCGACCTCCTTTCAGCGGCAGTTCTGCGGCAACGGCTGCACATGCGCGACGGGTAGCCGCTGGGCACGGACGCCGGACTAGGACCGAGTGAGGGGATACCAGGCGAATGGGGGTGCTTTCCAAACATCATGCTGGCTGCGTTGCGCAACATGGCGGTTTTCTCTCCGACGCAATGGCGAAGTGTGCGCATTATACGGCCAAACCCGCCGCACGTCAAAGTCGGCGGGCGGGCCCCGGCCAGTTCCGACGCGCTCACGAATCGCTCCCACGCCGCGCTCAGCAAATGCGCGGCAACTGTTCGCCCGTCAGCATCTCCACGACTCTGGACACGCCCAGCACGGTCTTCAGCACAACGCGCCCCGGATGCGCTTGGCTGGCGCGCCCGATGATGCGCGCGTTCCGGCCCAACGGGTGGGCGTGCATTGCAGCCAGCGCGGCCTCCGCGGCCTCCGCCGCTACGATGGCTACCAACTTGCCTTCGTTCGCCACATACAGCGGGTCCAGGCCCAGGAGTTCGCACGCGCCCCGCACGGCCTCGTTGACCGGAACCGCGCTTTCCTCAATCTCCAGGCCGACATCGCCCGCCTGAGCCAGTTCCACCAGCGTCGTCGCCAGGCCGCCCCGCGTGGGGTCCCGCATCACCCGCACGCCTCCGCAGGTCAGGATGGCCTGCGCCAGGCCGTTCAGCGGCGCGCAGTCGGAGACCAGAGACGTGCTCAACGCCAGGCCCTCCCGCTGAGCCATGACGGCGATGCCGTGGTCGCCCACGGTCCCCGAAACCAGGACGGCGTCTCCCGGACGGATGTGCGATGGCGACAGGGAAACATGGTCCTCAATCAGGCCGACGCCGGCCGTGTTGATAAACACCCGGTCGGCGCTGCCCTTGTCCACCACTTTCGTGTCGCCGGCCACAACCTGCACGCCTGCATCGCGGGCCGTCTCGGCCACCGACTTCACAATGCGCTCCAGGTCGGCGAAAGGCAAGCCCTCTTCCAGGATGAAGCCAATGCTCAAGTACAGCGGGCGCGCGCCCACCATGCTGAGGTCATTCACCGTGCCGCACACCGCCAGTTTGCCGATGTCGCCGCCCGGGAAAAAGATGGGCCGAATCACATACGAGTCGGTGGTGAAGGCGATTCGGACTGATGGAGGCGGCAGGATGGCGGCGTCGCCCAGGTCGTCCAGGAATGGATTGGACAACGCGCGCTGGAACACATCGCGGATCAGGTCGTGGGTCAGCCGCCCGCCGCTGCCGTGGGCGAGCAGGATCGTCTCACGCTTCATCGGCCGCGCCTCCATACTGGTAGTAGGCCGCGCAAGCCCCCTCGGCCGAGACCATGCACGGCCCCACGGGATTCTCCGGCGTGCAAACCTTCCGGAAGAGCGGGCACGAGGGCGGAGCCAACACCCCCCGCAGGACATCGCCGCAGCGACATCCCGGCGGTTCCCGCGACGGGGTCGCATCCACGGGGAACACACCCGCCGCGTCATGCGCCGCGAACTCCGCCCGTATGCGGAGGCCGCTGGCCGGAATCACGCCCAGCCCGCGCCATTCGGCGTCGGCCACCTCAAACACGCGGTTCATCACGTCCAGGGCGGCGCGATTGCCCTCCGGCAGCACGCTGCGGGAGTAGGCATTGTCCACCCGCGCCTCGCCCGCCGCAATCTGCTCCACGAGCATGGCGATGCCCCGCAGGATGTCCAGCGGCTCAAACCCCGCGACGGCGATGGGCACGCCGTACTCGCGCGGCAGGAATCCCCAGGCATCGGTGCCGATGACGGTGGTAACGTGCCCGGGCCCCAGCACGCCCGACAGGTTCACCTCGCCCGAATCCAGAATGGCGCGGGTGGCGGGGGGAGTGAGTTTGTGCAGGCCGAGGACGTAGTAGTTGCGCACGTTGCGAGTCCGCGCGTCCAGGATGGAAGCCGCCACGCCGGGGGCTGTGGTCTCAAACCCCACGCCCAGGAAGATCACGGGGCGGGACGGGTTCTGCTCCGCCAGGCGCACGGCGTCCAGCGGCGAATAGACCACGCGCACGTCGGCCCCGCGCGCTTTGGCCTGTTGCAGGCTCTCCCGACTTCCGGGCACCCGAATCATGTCGCCGAAACTCGCCAGGATGACGCCGGGCACGTCCGCCAGGGCGATGGCGCGGTCCAGGTCTGCCGCGGCGGTAACGCACACCGGACACCCAGGCCCCGACAGCATCTCCACCGTCGGCGGCAGCGCCTGACGAATCCCAAACCGCAGGATGGCGTGGGTGTGCCCCCCGCAGAACTCCATCAGGCGCACGGGCCGCCGCGCCCGCTCGCGGATGCGCTCCAACAGCGCGCGGGCCAGCCGAGGGTCCCGAAACTCATCCACGAACTTCATCCTATCGCTCCTGTGCCCGCCGAATCGCCTGCCGCGAGGGCGAAATGGCCGATGGCGGCCTGGCCGAGCGCCAGCCCCCCGTCGTTGGCCGGCACCTGGCGGTGCAACAGCGGCTCCAGGCCGCGCTTCCGAAGTTCCTCCACGGTCTGCGCCAGCAGCAGGCGGTTCTGGAAGCAGCCGCCGGACAACGCCACAGTCGTGAATCCGGTGGCCTGCGAGATCAGGCAACACACCTCGGCGGCCATCTGCGCCAGGGTGCGATGGAAACGCCCCCCAATCTGGGCGAGCGTCCGCCCCTCCTGGACATCCCGCACCACGCCGGCCAGCAAAGGCTTGAGGGCGACCTCGTAGGCGCAGGGGAGCGGCGGCAGCGATGCGGTGTCGCCCCATGATAGCGGTTCCGCGCGCCGGAAGAAGTAGCCATATGCGTCGCCCTGCGCCAATTGCGAGGCCATCTCCATCTCTATGGCGGCCTGGGCCTCGTAGGTAACGCGGCCACGCCCGCCAGCCATCGCAGCCACCGCGTCAAACAGCCTGCCGCACGAGGTCGTCATGACGGTGTTCAGCCCTCGCTCCACCTGCCGCCGGACGGTGAGGATTTCGGCTTCGTCCATCTGGGCCAGGAACGGCAGCGCGGGGACTTCGCCGAACAGCGCGTACAGGTACGCATACGCGATGCGACAGGGGTTGCGGATGCCGGCGTCGCCGCCAGGGAGCGGGAGCGGCTCCAGCCAGGCCGCACGCCAGAAGCCCCGCAGGTCGGCCACCAGCCATTCGCCGCCCCAAATGCGCCCGTCCAGGCCATAGCCGGTGCCGTCAAGAGCCACGCCGATGACCGGCTCGGTGCGGGCGTTGTCCACCATGCACGCTGCGATGTGGGCGTGGTGGTGCTGCACGGCCACGAGGGGAAGGTCATCTCGCCAGGCCCGCTGGCGGGCGTAGCGGGTGGCCAGATAGTCCGGGTGCAGGTCGCACGCAATCGCCTCGGGCCGAAGGCGGAACAATCGCTCGTAGAGGGCCAGGGCGGTCTCATAGTGTTCCAACGTCTCCAGATTCTCCATGTCGCCGATGTGCGGGCTGATGAAGGCGTGCTCGTCGCGAGTGATGCAGAACGTGTTCTTCAGTTCGGTGCCGGTGGCCAGCACCGTGCGCGCACGGAAGGGCAACCGCACGGGATAGGGCGCGTAGCCGCGCGCGCGGCGCAACGGCTGCGGTGCCGACGCCACGCCTCCCTTGCCATCGGGCACGCGCGGCACGAACCAGACGCTGTCGTCGTAGCGCGCATAGATGGCGCGGTTGTGGAGCAGAAACCAATCGGCCAGACTGCGCAAGCGACGCCAGGCTTCCTCGTTGTCCTGGGCGATCGGCTCCTCGGACAGGTTGCCGCTCGTCATCACCAGGGGCCGCCCCGCATCGTGCAGCAGGATGTGATGCAGCGGCGTGTAGGGGAGCATGACGCCCAGGTAACGGTTGTTGGGGGCAACTTCTTGCGCCACCGACGAATCGGGTCTCCACTCCAGCAGCACGATGGGGCATTGGCGCGAGGTGAGGAGCGCTTCCTCGTCCGGCGTTACCACGCAGTGGCGGCGCACTTCCTCCATGGAGGCCATCATCACCGCCAGGGGCTTCGCGGGGCGACGCTTGCGGTCGCGCAGCGTGCGCACGGCGTCGGCATTGGTCGCGTCGCAGGCCAGATGGAACCCGCCCAGGCCCTTGATGGCGAGAATAGCGCCCTGCTGCAACAGGCGGGCCGCGTGGGCGAGGGCCGGTGCCCCGGCGGGGTCGTCGTCGGGGGGCGTCAGCGCATCCGCATCGTCCGCCGAAGCGGGCACAAGCCACACCCGCGGCCCGCACACGGGGCAGGCGTTGGGCTGCGCGTGGAACCTGCGGTTCAGCGGGTCGTCGTACTCGGCCTGGCAATCCGGGCACATTTGGAACGCGGCCATGGTGGTCAGGGGACGGTCGTAGGGCACGTCGGCGATGATGGTAAATCGCGGGCCGCAGTTGGTGCAGTTGGTAAACGGATACCGATAGCGGCGGTCGTCGGGGTCAAAGATCTCGCGGAGACACTCCGGGCACGTGGCGATGTCGGGCGAGATGAGCACGTATCCTGCCTCGGCCTTGCTCTCGCGGATTTCAAACCGCTCCCAGCCGTTGGGTGGAATGTCCACCCGCTGCACGCTCTCAATGTGGGCCACGGGGGGCGCCTTGGCCACCAGGTCGCGCGCAAAGGCTTCCAGCGCCTCGGGCGAGCCTTCGGCCTCAATCACGACGCCCGACGAGGTGTTGATGACCCAGCCGCTCAGCCCCAGACTCACCGCAAGGCCATAGACGAAAGGGCGGAACCCCACACCTTGCACCACGCCGGTTATCTTGAACCGCGAAGCGACCACAAGCGCCATCTGCGGGCTCCGTCCGCCTACCTCGCGGATGGGGCGCGGCGAGCCTGCCACTGGCCCCATAGCCACTCGGCCCACTCGCCGATGCCCTCGCCGGTGCGGCAAGAGACCTCAAAGATGGCGGCGTCGCGGTTCATGCCGCGTATCGCCTCGCGCAGCGCGGTCAGGTCAAACTCCACGTAGGGGGCCAAATCCATCTTGTTGATGACGACGGCCTCCACCGCTGTGAAGATGCCCGGGTACTTGTAGGGCTTGTCGTGGCCCTCGGGCACGCTGGCGATCATGACGCGCAGGGCTTCGCCCAGGCGGAACTCCACCGGGCAGATGAGGTTGCCCACGTTCTCCACGATGAGCAAGTCTATCTCGTCCAGCGGAAGGGCGCGCAGGGCCTGACGGATCATGGGCGCGTCCAGGTGGCACGCCCCGCCCGTGTTGATCTGCACCACGGGAATCCCCGCGGCGGCTACCTTGTCCGCGTCAACGCGCGAGGCCACGTCGCCCTCAATCGCGCCCAGGCGCAGGCGCCCGTTCAGCGCCCGCGCCGTCTGCAAGATGAGGCTCGTCTTGCCGGCGCCGGGCGATGCCATGAGGTTCACGCTGAGGATGCCGTGGGCCTTCAGCGTCGCAGCGTTCTCCTGCGCGATCTGATCGTTGGCGTTCAGAATGTCGGTTACGACCTCTACCTTCCGCATCGTTTTCATTCCACCTCAATGCTTTCTATGTACGACTCGCGCCCCGACAGGACCTCGCCCCCAAGGTTCCCGCATCGGGGGCAGCGCCAGTCCACGCCGTCGGGCGCGAATTCGTGCTGGCACGCGTGGCACCGCACCCGTGCGGGCATGCGACGGATGTGCAGCGCCGCGCCCTCCGCTTCCGTCCCACGGGCCAGGAAGTCAAAGTAGAATTGGATGCTCTCGTCCACGAAACTGGTCAGGTCGCCGATGACGAGGTTGACCTGCACCACGCGATGGGCATCCGCCTTGCGCGCGTGTTCCAGCACGACCTTGATGATCTGCTCGGTAACGGGGAGTTCGTGCATCGCGCTACCCTTCGCGGTCGGTTTGCGCCATGTCCAGAATCATGCGGGTCGCCGTCTCCGCGCGCGCCCTGCAGGCTTCCGTCAACCCCAGGCCGAAGTCAAAATCGCCGCCGCGGACGGATACCAGCGCGGCTTCCGGCGCTCGTCCGCGGGCAGCCCGCGCCACCGCCAGCATCATGCCCGGACTCATGTGGTGCGTAACCGCCTGGAACCCGTATTCCTCCTGCACGGGAAGCACGCGGACGTCGTCCGGGATGACGCCCGTATGCGCGTCCACGAAAACCACCAGTTCGTAATCGGCCAGCATGGGCGCGATCTCCGGCAGCAGTTGGTGCAGCGCGATGGCGTCCAGGGGATGCCCGCAATCGTCCAGGCCGTCTTCGTCCGAGTCAAGTCGTCGCAGCCCCTGCTGCACCCGCAGGGCATTGGCGACGTAGAATCCCACGCCGTCGTCGCGGCGATAGGGGTTGCCATACCCGATGACAAGAGTCCGTCTCATCCGATATTCCTGATGCACCTCACCCGCATCTTACAGTGTCAAAGGCTATTGTATCACGCCAACCGAAAGTGTCAAAAGCAGACCTCCGAGGTCTGGTACCCTCGGAGGTCTTGGAGTGAGCCCCCAGTGTGGGCAGGTTAGTCCCGCGTCAGGCGCTGGAGCAGGCTGCCGTCCGGGCCGAACAGTTCAATGACGATGGGCATGGCCCCGATGGCGTGGGTGGAGCACGACAGGCACGGGTCGTGGGCGCGAATGGCGGCCTCCACGCGGTTGAGCATGCCTTCGGTCAATTTCTTCCCGTCCACGAAGGCCTTGGCCACCATTTCCACCGACTTGCTCATGGCCCAGTTGTTGTGGCCGGTGGCCACGATAAGGTTCACCTTCGTGAGCATGCCGTTGGCGTCGGTCTTGTAGTGGTGGAACAGCGTCCCGCGCGGGGCCTCCACGCACCCGACGCCTTCGCCGGCGAACGTGCCGGTGTCCGCGACGATGTCCGTAGACAGGATGTCGGGATCCAGCAGAATCTCCTTGGCGCGCTCAATGGCGTACAGGTCCTCAATGAGGCGAGCGTAGTGGAACCACAGCGTGCCTTCCACCGGCTTGCCGCCGTTGATGGACTTCCAGACCTTGAATTCCTCGGCTGCCATCGGCGTGTTGATTTTCGTGGCGGCATTGAGCCGACCCAGCGGGCCCACGCGGTAGGTGCCGTTGGGCCACCCCATCTTGCGGTAGAAGGGGAACTTCAGGTAAGACCAATCTTCCACGTGTTCGCCGACGTAGGTGAGGTAGTCCTGCGGGTCAAACTCCTCCAGTTTCCGGCCGTCCTTATCCACCAGTCGCACCTTGCCGTCGTACAATTGCAGGCCGCCCTCCTCGTCCACCAGGCCCATGTAGGACGACGGGAACACCGCGAACTGGTTGATGAGGTCCATGTTGGCCTCGCACCACTGCTTGGCGATGGCCAGGCCGGTCTTGATGACCTCGGTCATCTCGTCAATCTGGGCGAGGATGGCGTCGCGGTCTTGCACGGAAAGGGGAGCATTGACGCCGCCGGGCACGGCGAAGACGGGATGCACCCGCTTGCCGCCCAGGCGCTTGATGATGTCCTGGCCGAACCCGCGCAGGCGCACCGCCTTGAGCGCCAGTTCGGGATTGGCCTGAACGATGCCGACGACATTCCGGATGGCCGGATCTGCGTCAAAGCCGAGCAAGAGGTCCGGCCCAGCCAGTTCAAAGAAGTGCATGGAGTGGGACTGGATCATCTGTCCCATGTGCATCAGTTCGCGCAGGAGACTAGCGGTGCGCGGGGGCTTCACTCCCGCTACAACATCGCACGCCTTGGCCGACGCCAGGTGATGGCTGACGGGGCAAATGCCGCAGATGCGCGGGGTGATCTGCGTCATCTCAAAGAAGGGGCGCCCTTCCGAAAACTTCTCAAATCCGCGCCATTCGTTCACATGGAAGAACGCCCTCTCCACCTTGCCGGCGTCGTCCAGGTGGATGGTAACCTTCGCGTGGCCCTCAATTCGCGTTACAGGCTCTATCGTAATCTTTTGCATGGTTGCGCTCCTTGTCTGGGTCAAATCCTGAGACCTAGCAGGCATGATGCGTCAGTCGTACTTCAAGTTGTCGCCCGTGAGAACGGGAATACGGCCCTCCAAGAGTTCAGAGAGGGCGTAGTAGATCGCGTCGGGCGATGGTGGGCACCCCGGGATATGGATATCCACCTTGACTACCTGATTGACGGCGCACACGCGAACGGGCGTTCCGAGTTCCTCGGAGCAGGGGACCTTGCCATCCACCGTGCTCTCGGTTTCCACGTAGGCGCGTTTCAGGGCCTCGTTCATGTCAAAGAAGTTGCGCATGGTTACAATCCCGCCGAACACGGCGCAGTCGCCCAGCGCAATGAGAATCTGGCACCGTTCGCGCATCTGCTTGGCGACCTCAATGTTGGTGGTGTTGGAGATAGCGCCCGTGAGAATCCCAACCGTAGCGCCCTCCTTGGGCGGATGCTTGAGGTCGGTGATGGGAGTGGACGTGAGTTCAATTTTGTCCAGCAGTTGGACGAGCCGCTCATCCATGTCCAGCACGGACATGTGGCACCCGGCGCAAGCGGCCAGCCAATCGGTTGCAACCTTGACTTTCGCCATGGATTATCCTCCTTGAAGTCTACCTCTCGTGCGGGATCAGCGCCGCCAACCCCGCACGAG
>JACIWU010000026.1 GCA_014360805.1 Chloroflexota bacterium | reverse complement strand
CAAATTGGCAATTTGCTCCACATCTCCGCCCACGGCGAGGGGGAGGCCGAAGGCCGGGGGTGAGGTGCGCCTTCACCCCGCCCCGCCCGACGCTGAAGCATCGGGCTGAACGGGCGAAGCCCCGAAGGGGCTTTGTTCTTTCAGCGCGGGGGTTTAGCCCTGCGCGCCAGCCGGACGCGGTTTTCGCGCCCTTTCGCGTCCTTCGCGCTCCAGACGCCCCCAGCGCGGGGGTTTAGCCCCGCGCGCAGCATTCCTCACCGGCGCGGGCCGGCTACCCGTGCGTGATGAGGGGCAGGTCGGGCATCGTTACCAGTCCAGGCGCGGCCTCACGCACGCGCCGGATGGCGTTGACGGCGATGGCAACGGTGGCCGCGTCGCCATTGGTGCCCTGGAGCCTGACCTCCAGTTCGGGCACCCCCTTGATGCGGATGGTGTCGGCGTTCTCCTCGGCGTCCAGCGCGGCCAGGAACGTCAGGGCCACGAATTCACCCTCGGGCGCGAACCCACGGGCCGTCTGCTTCAGCCCGATGACGCGGCCCGGCGGCACGTCAAAGAACTCGGTAACGACGCGCCTCGTGGCCACCACCGGCTCCACGGCCGATTCGTACCGCACCAGCGTGCGCCCCAGCGTGTGGAACACCATGCCGACGGACTCCGGCAGGCCCACGTGTCCCATGCGTCCGGCGGCCATGCGCTCCTGGAATTCGTCCACTGTCAGCCCCGCGCCGATCTTGGCCTGGAACGGCCCGCGCCGCAGCGAGGCGTTCTGTGCCCGCCGGACTTCTATGTGATCCACTCGCTGGCAGATGGCCGTCAGGAACAGGGGCAGCGAGTCCATGAGGAACCCAGGGTTGATGCCGGTTCCGAGCACCGTTTTCCCCGCCCGTTTCGCGGCGGCGTCTATCTCCCGCGCTTCCGCGGGGTGCGCCAACCAGGGGAACGACAGTTCCTCGGCGGTGGAGACGACGTCCAGGCCGGCGTCTAGGAGTCCCAGAATCTGGGGCTTGAATCGGTCAAAGTAGGAACTGGTGGCGTGCAAGGCCACGTCGGCCTCCGCGCGGGCCAGCGCCTCGGCGAGCGTGGCCGCAACCGGGAAGCCCAACGGCCTCCCCAGGCCGATGACCTCGCCCGCGTCTCGGCCCACCTTGGCCGGGTCCACGTCCACCGCCCCGACCAGCCGCAGGCCCTCGCGTTCGGTAACGTGGCGCGCGATGGCGCTGCCGATAGGGCCCAGGCCGTATTGAATTACGCGAACCGAAGCTGACATCCGACCCTCCTTATGCAAAGTGGTTTACTCGGCGGACACATCCGCGCCGTCCGGAATGGGCACGACCTCGCGGCACCGTGGGTAGTTGGGGCAGCCGTAGAAAGGCTTGCCCTGGTGTTCCCCTCTTGAGGCGACGCGAAGCACCATGGGCACGCCGCGGTTCGGGCATAGCGGCGGGTCGGCGGCGCGGGTGGGGGCAGGCGATGGCCCGGCGGCGTCTTTGGCGGGCGCGGACGGCGTCTTCTTGGGTTCCGCCGGTTTCACGGCGCGCTTCCACGCCTTCAGAAATTCGTTCCCATCGTAGAGGATGATGGGCTTGCCCTGGGCCCAATCCCGCGCCTGCGGGGTAAATCCGCGAATGGCGATGATGGCCCCCTTGTCCGCCTTCTCATGTTGCATCATCCCGTAGAAATCGCGGACGATCGGCTCGCCCACGGGCGTGCGCCAGCGTTTGCACTGCACCACCCATTTCTCGCCGTTCGCGGCGCGAACTCGCACATCCACGCCGTGATCGCCGGTGGCCCCCGTGCGCTTCGCGTCGTGCCCATAGGCCCGATACAGTTCGGTTACCATCTCCTCAAACGCGCGGGGCGACAGTTTCAGAAGGTCGTCCACCGTTGCGACGTGGCTGAATCTTCCACCTGGGGTGCGCAATGCGTCCCGCGCGATCAGGCCCAACTGCACGAGGCCCAAGACGGCGCCGACCACAAGAAACCAGCCCGTGCTTTGCGGCTCGGGGATGAGGAGCGACTGCTTGATGGGGGTGGGATTGAAGAGAAGGATCGCGCGCATCAGCCCGAAGAATGCCCACATCGCCAGGGCAACGCGAAGGAAGTGTCTGCGCGCGCCGAGCACCGACGTAACCAGCGCCACAGGCCAGAAATCAAACACGAGGTCAAAGATGGGGAAGAGAATATCCATCAGCCCGATGTTGGCTCCCATGATGCGCCCTCCTCACGCTCAGCGAATGTCCACCCGCTGCCCGGCGCGGACGTGCACGGCGGCCACGCCAACCTGCACGCCGCCTCGCACAATCGGGTGGCCTCTGGGGATGTCGCGCACGGCCAGCAGGCAGCCGAAGGGCACGTCGTCCAGCACGTGCAGCACGATTTCGGCGTCGCCATGCCGCACGCGAACCAGCGCGCCTGCGGCGATATCATATTCGGGGATCACCACATTGTCAAAGGCATGCGTCGTTTGTAGTGTATCCGTTCTCACGAAATCACCTCAACTGTAGCCACGCTTCCAGCACCTGCCGCACGATGGGCGCCGCATACCGGCTGCCCTCGCCCACATTCTCCACGATAGCCGCGACGACGATCTCCGGATTGTCCGCCGGCGCGTAGCCCACCCACCACGAATGCGGCAGTTCGTAGATATTCTCGGCGGTGCCGCTCTTGCCCGCAACCGACACCGGCATCCCCTGGAACACGCGCCACGAGGTCCCGTAGGGCGGCTGTGTTACGCCTTCCAGCCCGCGCCGAATGGCGGCCAGGTGCTCGGCGGACACAGGGAGCCTGCCGATGACCTCCGGCTGGATGCGGATGTCCGGCTCGCCCTCGGTCCAGGCGGGAATCTCGGCCACCACGTGGGGCCGGTAGAGCGTGCCGCCGTTGGCGATGGCGGCGTAGAGCGTGGCGATCTGGAGCGGGGTTACCAGCAGGTCGCCCTGGCCGATGGCCAGATTGATGCTGTCGCCGGGGTACCAGGGTTCGCCGCGCGCTCGTTGCTTCCAGGCATCGTCGGGCACCAGGCCGGGCGCTTCGCCGATGAGGTCAATCCCCGTGGGCGCGCCCAGGCCGAACGCGCGGGCCATGCGCGACAGCGCATCTGGGTCCGCCTCGTAGAGCGCCTTCCCCAGCGTGTAGAACACCACGTCGCACGATTGCGTCAGCCCGCGCACCAGGTCCAATGTCCCGTGCACGCCGTAGCACTTCCAGGTACGGTTGTAGGCAGACCAAGCGCCCGTGCAGGTGAAGGTGCTGCCGGCGGTGAACCCCGTGTTCTCCAGCGCCGCCGCCATGGTAACCACCTTGAAGATGGAACCTGCGGGGTACACCGCCTGCGTCGCGCGGTTGAGCAGGGGCTTTCGCGCATCCCCGGTAAGGGCGCTCCACACCGTGGCGGATACGCCCGCGGCGAAGTCGTTGGGGTCAAAGGCGGGGTAACTCACCATGGCGAGCACCGCACCGTCGCGCGGGTCCAACGCCACAATCGCGCCCTGGCGGTCGCCGAGGGCCTCGGTTGCGGCCTGTTGGAGCGCCGTGTTGAGCGTAACGATGACGTTGCGCGAATGCAGGGCTGGGCGTTGGGCGGCGATGGTGCGCACCTGCCCGTCCTTCGTGAGGACTATCAGTTGCGCGCCGCGCTGCCCGGCCAGATAGGACTCGGCCCAGGCTTCCAGGCCGCTCTTGCCGATGAAGTCGTCGCTCTGGTAGCCCTTGGCGTGCAGGGTCCGCAGTTCGTCCTCGCTGATACGACCCAGGTAGCCCACCACATGGGCGAAGAGCGCCCCGTCGGGGTAGGCGCGGCGCAACGTCTCCCGCAGTTCTATGCCGGGCACGGCGCGCAGTTCGTCGTAGAATGCCCGGGCCTGCTCCGGCGAGAGGTCGCCGACGGGCATGAACCAGTCGGCGCGGGCCGCATTCTTGTACTTCTCCTGAACGGCGGAAGGCGGCTGGCCCAGCACCCTGCTCAGCGTGGCGAGGAGCGTGCGCTCGTCTTGAATCAGAGCCGGGACGACGCCAACGGTTACATACGTGTCCTGAGCGGCCAGCGCGTGCCCCGCGCGGTCGTAGATGTTCCCGCGCACCGAGGCCTGGTACAGAACATGCACCGTGTCCCCTGGCTGCATTTCGGGCAGGATGGCGGCGGGCGACCACCGCACCCGCCACTCGTTTGCGGCCAGGGCCAGCGTCAGCACGTTCTCGCGCTCAAAGTCGCCGACCGCCTGGCTGCTGTAGGCCACGCGGAACCGCGCCCGCGCCTGATCCTTGTCCACCAAGAGCGAGATGACCTGCGGCGTTACGGCGGTGAGTTTGGCGGCGCTGGCGAAGTCCCGGTAGGCCGAGATGAAGGCATCCTCGGCGTAGGCGGCCTGGTCATCCGGCGACAGCAGGCGGTACATGTCGGCGTAGCGCGCTTGGCTCCATGCGGTCAGGAACGTGCTCACCACCTCGGCGGGGTCATTGGCCGCCGCGGGCGTCGCCGAAGTGGTCGGCCGCGCCTTGCAGGCCGAAGCCGCCAACAGGACAACCAGCAGTGCAGGAACGAACGCGCGCAGCCGGAACATGGGCATCTCCAATACGACCGATGAATCTGCAACAGGCACTCCCTGATTCAGGACAAGTATAGCGCGAGGAAGCGGTTCCGTAAAATGCAGGCAGGGGAAGATTCGGCTTCGTCTTGTGTTGGCGACCAAGGCGCGACGCACTTTCGGAAACGCGTCGCATCTGGACTCGGCGGTATCCGCCGCCCGCCCGCTGCGTTATCGGCAGTGAGGCAGGGCGCTGCCTGCGCGATGTCCGCCCGCCACGCCCTCGGCGGCGGGTTGACAGATACGGGGCTGTATGCTAGAATCGGCCCAGGGTTGCAAGTACGGCGTTGGCAACGGCGTGCCCTGTCAGTCTCCCGCGGCTTGGCAGACTCGTCGGCAAATCATCGTGGCGGCACCCTAAGGCAGCCGTGGTGGCGTCGCCTCGCTGCTGCCTTGCGCGTGGAGACCAACCTTGCGGGATAGCGCGAATCCGTAGGGTTGGTTCGCTTGTATTTGGGGCCTTTGCCCAGATTCGGCTCCAGGGGCCAGAGAAGTGGGATGCATCCATTCTGAAAACAGTCGCACCCTTACTGCGCGGAAAAGGGCACACGTGGTCGCCAGCGTTGTGTGCATGGTGGCGCTGCTGGTGGCCTGGGCGTTCCCGCTTGCCCGCGTAACGACGGCGGCCCCCTCCCAAGTCTGGGTGGACGACGACTACTCGGCGGCGACGCCCGGCTGGGGCACCACCCACTTCGCGTCCATACCCCCGGCGCTGGCGGCCGTCGCGGACGGCGGGGAGGTCATCGTGGCCCGCGGCCGATACGCCGCGCCCATCACCATCACCAAGCCCGTGAGGCTGCGCGGCGAGGGGCGCTTCGCCACCATCCTCTACGCCACGTCGGGCACGGCCATCACCGTGGCTGCCTCGGATGTCGTCGTGGACGGCGTTGGCGTCGTCAACGAAGGCGTGGCCACGACGGGCGTGCGCATCACGGGCAACCGCGCAACATTTGGGAACTCCCGCGTCGTGGGCTTCCTCGGCGAGGCGGTCTTTGGCACAGCCTCTACGCAGACGGTCGTCCTGGCCAACGATATCGCCGACATCGGCGGCGAAGGCGTGTACATCCAGGGCACCGACAACGCCACCGTGTCCTTCAATCAGTTCCTCCGGGTTCAGGGAACGGCCCTGTCGCTGGAACGGAGCAGGTACAGCCTGGTCGCGTACAACGAGATTGCCCAGGCCGACGCCCCCGCCCAGTGGGGCATCGCCATCATCGGCGGTTCCGAGAGCAACACGATTACCCAGAACCGCATCCACGACAACAACCTGGCCGGCGCAATCCTGGTGGCAGGCCCCAACAACACCCTGCGCGAGAACACCATCGCGGACAACACCGGCGACGGCATCCGACTGGTGAGCGGCGCCAGCGGCTCCACCGTGGACGCCCAGACGATCACCGGCAACGGCCGTCGGGGCATCGCCCTCGTGGGCGCTCCTCTCTCGTCGGTTCGGATTCTCAACAACAGGATCACCGGCAACGGCTTCGCCTTCTCGGAGCCGGCCCTGCTCATAGAAAGCGCGACCAACTGCACCCTGTACGGCAATCAATTCTCGGGCAACGCGAGACCCGCGCGGGACGATAGCGCCGGCAACGTTTGGTACAGCGCCGCGACCCGCCTGGGCAACTTCTGGGACGACTACTCCGGCCCGGACGCGAACGCCGACGGCATCGGCGACACGCCCTACGCCGTGGACGGGCTTGCCCACGCGGTGGATGCCTACCCGGTGCTCCTGTTGTCGGTGTGGGCCGAGCCTCCCTCCGTCGGCGCGGACACGAGCGGATACAGCCTGCTCACGGCTTCGCTACGCGACATCCAGTTGCGCCCCATCCAGGGCGGCGAGGTCGTCTTCCGAACCAACCTGGGGCATTTCATCAGCGGCACGAACGAGTACACGACAACGGCGCAGGACGGCGTGGCGTCGGCCAAACTGTACGCCGACGGCACGCCCGGCACGGCGACGGTCGTGGTCAGCGACACAGTGCGCGGCATAAGCGTCTCCGGCCAGGTCTTCTTCGCGCCGTGCGGCTACCAGACGTGGCAAGAGCCGACGCCCAATCCCGTTTTCACCATCGCCGATGGCGACACCGCCGCGCCGTCGGTGCTGTTCAACCCGGCGTGGAGCACGCCCTACCGCATGTGGTACTCCACGGCTGCGGGCATCGCCTACGCCGAGTCGTATGACGGCATCGCCTGGCTGCAGAAGGGCCTGGTAACCGGCCTGCGAAACGCCCGCCAGGGCCGCGTGCTGTACGACCCGGGCGGATTTGGCGGGGGCGCGCCCTTCCGCATCTGGTACCGAGATTCCACCATCACCTTCCTGCCATCGGCCATCCGCTACGCCGAGTCCGACAACGGCCTGGCGTGGAGCAACGACCAGGCCATTGCCCAAGACGCCGCCAACCCGCTGGTCATCGGCACGGCGGGCTGGAACCGCGGGACGCTGGGGCCGTCCGCGGTGCTGTACAACCCATCGGCCCCGAACAGCGGAACCGACCCCCGCAACTATCGGTTCGTGATGCTCTACGACGCCACCGACGGCAGCACGCGCAGGCTCGGCCTGGCGTATTCGGCCGACGGCCTGCTGTGGAGCGGCACGGGCGCGCCGGTGTTCGGCCCAGGCCCCGCGGGCGCGTGGGACAGCGGCCAAGTGGGCCTGGCCAGCGTCATCTTGGGCGGCGATGGCGTGTATCGCCTGTGGTATTCCGGCGGGCAGACCTCGGTAACGGAAGGCATCGGGACCGCCATCTCCACCGACCTGGTCAACTGGACTCGGCTCGGCGGCAGCGCGCCCATCTGGGGCGCGGGGCGAAGGGGTGCGCCAGGCAGTTGGAATGCCAACGGCAACTTCGCCCCCGCGGTGGTGTTCCACGCCGAGCAGTTTGACGGCAAGGGGCCAGCCGCCTTCTACAAGATGTGGCGGGTGGGGCTTCAGGGGCAGAGCGCCTATGCCATCGGCTACGCGCAGTTGAACCCGGCGGACAGCCTGGCCCTGGTTTCCGGCGACGGGCAGGCGGCGCAGGTGGGCTCCAGCCTGCCCAACCCGCTCGTCGTGCGGGTGCGCGACGCCTGCGGCAACCCCGTGGCGGGCGTGCCGGTGCAATTCGCCGTGGAAAGCGGCCCCGCCGGCGCGCAAGGGTACCAGTTCTCCAACCCCGTCGCCGTTACAAATGCCGCCGGGCTGGCCAGCACCACGTTCACCTTCGGCCCCCAGGTGGGGCTGTATCAAATCACCGCCTCCGTCCCTGGCGCGAAGGGTTCGCCCGTGCGGTTCACCGCAACGTCCACCGGCGGGTCCCCCGCCACGGTGCGGCTGGGCGCGGACCCCACGGCGGTGGAAGTGGGCGGCCAGCGCGCCAGGCTTGTCGCCATCGTAACGGACAACAACTCCAATCCGGTGCCCGACGGGACGGTGGTAACCTTTGAGACCGACCACGGCTCCTTCGGCACGGGCACAACGTACATCACCGGAACCGTCAACGGGGAGGCGGAGGCCTACCTTCTGTCCAGCACGCAGGTGGCTACGGCGACCGTCCGCGCGCAGGTCGTGGGCGATTCGGACGCCATCCGCATCCAGTTCGTCCCCGGCCCCCCCGCGGCCATCAGCGGCGACGCGGCCCCGCCGATTGTGTCCGTGGGCGGCGCGACAACGCAGGTAAGGGCGCGCATCACCGACCGATTCGGCAACCCGGTCGCCGACGGCACGCCCGTTACGTTCACCACAGACCTGGGGGACTTCAACGGCCAGCCCAGCGTCAGCACGACCACCGCGGGCGGCCAGGCGTTCGCCACCCTTCGCTCGTCCACACGGGCGGGGACGGCGACGGTAGGGGTGCGCTCGGGCGCATCCGCCTACCGCGCCGTGTACGTTACGTTCGTGCCCGATGCGCCCGCGACGTTGGCCCTGTCCAGCGACCGGCCTCGCATCGCCGTGGGCGGCTACAGCGCGGAACTGGTCGCGCACGTCGCGGACCGATTCGGCAACCCGGTCGCCGACGGGACGCTGGTAACGTTCTCCACGGACTTGGGCACGCTCAACGGCGGGACGATTGCGGTGGCCACGACGACCGATGGCGCGGCCCGCATCCACCTCACATCCGGCATGTCCACCGGCACCGCGCACGTGCGGGCCGAATCGGGGGCCGGGTCCGACCAGATCACCGTGGAGTTCTACAATGCGTTGACCGTGCAGAACGAACCCTGGCAGACGATCATCTGCGCGGGGAGGCCCTTGCGGTTCACGATCACGGTGGAGAACACCGGCGACACCATCCTCACCAACCTCTTGGTGCGCGACATCCTGCCCAACGGGTCGTTTTTCTCCGCTGGCGGCTCCAGCCCGGGCGCGCAGATCTTCTCGGACCGCGAGGTGGGTTGGATTGTAGAGACTTTGGATGCGCATTCGCGGTTGACGCTGTACCTTGAGGTGTCCACAGCCCTGTACCTGACCGAGGGGACCACGATCACCAACACCGTCCGCGTCCGCGCCAACGAGGCGCCCGAGGCCCTGTCCTACTCCGAGGTGCTGGTGCAGTGCGCCGCGCAGCAAACGCCATCGCCGACGCCGACGCGGACCGCCTCGCCGACCCGCACGGCCTCGCCGACGCCGTCGCCCACACGCACGCCGACACCCACGGCGACCCCATCCCCCACGGCCATGCCCTCTCCCACGGCCACGGCCACGCCCACACGGACGCCGACGGCGAATCCGGTGCCCACGAGCACGCGCGTGCCCACGCGCTACCGGCTGGGCCTGCCTTTCATCCGCGTCGGCAAGCCCTGACCTAGACGAAGTCCACGGGGTCTATGTCCACGCGCCAACGCGCGTCGTAGGCCAGGTTCGCAAGCAGCGTGTAGGGGTCGTCGGTGCGGATGATGATGTGCCAGCGGAACTCCCCCCGCAGTCGCGGCAGGAAGCACGGCGCGGGGCCTACGATGTCCACCCAGGGGAGGCCAAGCCGCCGAACGCGGTCGTCCAGGTATTCGCGCATGCGGGCGCTTTCCTCGCGGCATCGGCGGAGGCTGCTGTCGGTGTACAGCAGGCGCGCCATGCGCGAGAAGGGAGGGTAGCCGTGCTCGCGCCGGAAGGCGATCTCGTGCTCGTAGAAGGCAGCGTAGTCGTGGCGGCCGGCCGCCTGAATGCACGGCTGCTGGGGCGTGTAGGTCTGGATGATCACGCGCCCGCCCAGGATGCTCCGCCCTGCCCGTCCCGCCACCTGCGCCAGCAGTTGGAACGTTCGCTCGGCAGCGCGGAAGTCGGGCAGGTATAGCGCCGTGTCCGCGCTGACGACACCCACCAGGGTAACGCGGGGCAAATCCAGCCCCTTCGCAATCATCTGCGTCCCGATGAGGATGTCGGCGCGGCCGCGGATGAAGTGCTCCAGCAGTTCGTCGTAGGCCCTGGGCTGGCCGGCGGTGTCGCGGTCCCAGCGCAGCGTGCGGGCGCTGGGGAACATCTCCCGCACCGTCTCTTCCACCTTCTGCGTGCCCAGGCCCAAGTAGCGAATGCGCGTGCTGCCGCAGACCGGGCACGTGGTGGGCGCCGTCTCGCGGCGGTTGCAGTGATGGCACACCAGGGCGCTGGCCGCGCTGTGGTACGTGAGCGGCAGTTCGCAGCGCTTGCACTGGGCCACGTAGCCGCAGTCGCGGCAGATCACGAAGGAGGCAGCGCCGCGACGGTTCAGGAACAGGATCGCCTGGTGGCCGGCGGCCAGCGTCTCGCGCAATCCCGCCTGAAGGGCGCGGCTGAAGATGCTCCGATTCCCCTCCAGCAGTTCGCGCCGCAGGTCCACGATTTCCACGCGAGGCAGGTCGCTGAAGATCACCGACGCGGCTTCGGGGGCGTGCAATCGCGACGCCGGCAACCCCCTGCGGGCTTCCTCCATGCGTTGGCGGCTCCACAGGATGCGCTGGGGGAGTTCCAGCAGGCGGTAGCGGCCCTGCTTGGCCAGGGTGTACGTAACCACGTCGGGCGTCGCGCTGCCCAGGATCACCGTGGCGCCCGTCAGTTGCCCCAGTTGCACGGCGACATCCCGCGCGTGATAGCGAGGCGTGTGGTCGTTCTTGTACGAGGGCTCGTGTTCCTCGTCCAGGATGATAAGCCCCAGGCGCCGCACCGGCGCGAACAGGGCCGACCGCGCGCCCACAACCACCGGGTACTTGCCCGCGCGCACGCCCTGCCACTGGTCAAACCGCTCGCCTTCCGACAGGCCACTGTGCAGCACGGTAACCTTGCCCGGGAAGCGGGATGCAAACCGTTGCACCGTCTGGGGCGTCAGCGAGATTTCGGGCACGAGGACGATGGCTTGCTTGTTGACGCGAAGGGTCTCGTCCAGCGCGCGCAGGTAGATTTCGGTTTTGCCGCTGCCCGTAACGCCGTGAAGGAGCACCACCTGACTCGCGTCGGCGCGCATGGCTTCGGACACGCCCCGCCACACGCGCTCCTGGTCGGGCGTCAGCGTGGGCGGCGGCTCGGGCGGGAACCGGCGGTCGGCCAGGGGCGAACGCTCCACGTCCTTGTAGCCGATTTGTACAAGCCCCTGCTCCTCCAGCGCGCGGATGTCGTCCAGGTCGCAGCCGGTCTCGGCATAGACCCACGACAGCCAGAGCGGCTCTTGGGCCTGCTGGAGCACGGACAGGATGGCGCGGTACTTCGCCACGCCCTGCATCTCCGCGACCTGCTCCAGCGCCCTGTCGCGGGGCACGGCCAGGTGGATGCGCGGCTCTTCGGTTACGCGGCGCACCCACCCCTTGTCCACAAGCGTGCGGAGGACGGCGGCGGAGACGCGGGCCTCCCGCATCAGGGCGTCCTGTTCCGCGACGCCGCCCTCCTTCCGCAGGAAGTCCACGACAGCGGCGTGGGAGGGGCGGGCAGGAGGCGCGCTGTCGGGCGGCTGGGCGAGCACGATGAGCGTGCGGCGCGGCTGAAGGGCCACCCAGCCTCCCGCGGCCAGTTTGCGCGCGGCCGCAGGAGAGGCGCCAGCCTGCTCGCATGCCTTGTCCAGCGGCCAGACGGGTTGCTCGCTGCGGGCCAACAGCGCCAGCAGGCGGGACGCGGCGGTGGACTTCCCCAGGCGCGGCAGCGCCGAGGCAATCTGCGCCTCGGTGGCGGTGAGGCGCACGTAGCGTTCGGAGCGCGGCTGGGCGCGCGGTGGGGACAGTTGCCGCGCGCGGGCGACGAGTCCCCGCCCCTCCAGGGCCTTGAGGTCGCGCCGCAACTCCGACGTTGGGAAACGGCGACGCAGGAGCGCCCATCGGCGAGGGCTGCGCCGCGCCAGGTAGTCCAGCAGCGCCTTCTGGCTCGCGGTCAAGTCGTCGGGCCACGGCGGGCTTGCCTTCAGATGGACAACGGTTTCCAGCCGCTGGCTCATGCCAGGTGGGAGCATCAGCCGCACCGCGTCGGCCAGGGGCGACACGTAGAAATCGCTAATCCAGCGCGCCAGGGCAATGTGCGCAGGCGAGAGCGCAGGCTCGGCCTCTACGATGCCGTCCAGTTCGCGCACGTTCTCCACGGGGGCCGTGTCGGAGAACCCCAGGATCACCCCCTGCACGCGGTGCGGCCCGAAGGGAACCCACACCATCTGCCCCACGCTGACCACGGCGGCCAGGTGGGGCGGGATGCGGTAGTGGAACACCCCCTGGGCCGAGGGGGCGAAGATCTCCGGCACCGCCCGTTCCGAGGCGCGCGTCCGACGTAACGTCTGGTTGACGGCAACTTCTGCAAACTCCGGCATTCCTGCTCCACACGAGGCGGGCCGCCCGCGCCCTGTCCGCTAGGTCGCGAAGATGGCCGCCGCCATGTACCCCACCACGCCGCTGTAGTCGCCGGTTACGTCGCCCGACGTGGCGTACTTCAGCACGCGGGCCCCAGTCGCGCCCAAGGCCTTGGCCGCGAGGAGGGTGGTTACCACCGGCCCGCCGCCGCAGGCTTCCGTCGCCCCCGACGCCAGTTCGCGCGCGAGGCCTTCCGGGTCAAAGGCGTTCACCTTGTCCACGACGATGCGATCCAGCCGCTGGGCCTGGAGTTGCGAATGGAAGTGCGACAGGTCAGTGCTGGCGACCAGCAGCGCGTTGCGGCCCTGTAGCACCTTCGCCAGGCCACTCGCCAGGGCCTTGCATGTGTCCCACTCCTGCGATCCCATCATCACGGGCAGCAGGCCGAACTCCCCCGCCAGGAGATGTTGCAGGAAGGGCAACTGAATCTCCAGCGAGTGCTCGTTGTCCTGGCCGATGTACTGCAGCCGAATCTCCTTTTCCAGCGCGGCCAGCGCCTCGCGGTCCACGCGCACCCGGCCGAGAGGCGTCTCGTAGAAGTCGGCGCTGGTGGAGGCAACCTCTCCCACCCACATGCGGTGCACCGGCGACACGATGGCGACCAAATCGTAGGTGCGCCCGCGCACTAGGGCATAGGCGTGGGCGGCCACGGGGCCGGAGTAGATGTACCCCGCGTGAGGCGCGATCAAGGCGACGAGGCGGCCGGGGATTTCCACAGGGGGCACCTTTTCCACGAACCCGTCTATCATGCGCCGCAACTGCGGGGGCGAGCCCGGATACCAGGTCCCCGCAATCACCGAATGACGCACGGTTTCGCCTGCCATAGTCGTCCCTCCTTTCACTCCTCGGTAGTCTCCCCGCGAGCGTTGACGGGGAATGTCAACGCTGAGTACGCAAGCGTTCTATCCTCTTTTCACCCTTCACGCTACAGGGAGACTACCCGCTCCTAAATGCCCGCTAGCGGAACTGGCTCAACTCGCCCAGGAGGCGCTGCGCTTCCCTCCGTTCCGCATCGGAGCCGACAAGCGACAAATACACCTGCAGGTGGCTCGCCGCGTCCTGATACTGACCGAGCCGCACGTAGGCCAGGGCAAGGTTCCAGTGCGCCTCGCTCCAGTCTTCGCGCAGGGCCACGGCTTTCTCAAAGGAATTGGCTGCGCCCGCGTAGTCCTGTTGGGCAAACTGCACATAGCCCAGCATGAAGTGGGCTTCGGCCGAATCGGGGCGCGCCTGCGCCGCCTGGGAGAAATCGGCCAGCGCGCCGTTCAGGTCGCCGGCGTCTAGGCGGGCGGCGCCTCGCTCCATGCGCACGGCGAAGGAATCCCTCTGCGCGCGCACGGCGGCCCCCGCGCCGCCGACGAGCGCGACCAGTAGCGGCAGCGTGAGGAGCAGGCGGCGTTGGCGCGTGCGCGTGTTCACTACCTGGGCGGGCGTTCCCTGCCAGTCGCGCACGACGCCGTAGTCGGGGCACAGCGCCCAACCCAGCGCCACGCCCGCGATGAGGCCGCCCAGATGGCCGTGGTTGTCCACGCCCGGATACAAGAACCCGAAGGCCAGGTTATACGCGGCCACCAACACGATGTTGACAAACTGCCGCCGCCCGGCCCGCCCCAGCAGGTTGCGGTAGCGCGCGAAGAAGTAGCCCAGCGCCCCGATCAACCCGAAGATCGCGCCCGATGCCCCCGCCGAAAGGTGATCGTTGAAAGCGAAACTGGCGACGACGCCCGCAGCGCCCGACAGGAGATAGAGAACTCCGAAGGGGACGTTGCCGAAGAGGCGCTCCACCTCGGTGCCCAGCGCGAACAGCGCATACGAGTTGAACGCCAGGTGCATGATGCCAATGTGGATGAACATCGGCGTGAAGAACCGCCAATACTCGCCCGCGGCGATGCGCCCGTTGACCTTGGCGCCGAACTGCACCAGGACAGCGGCGTTCTCGGAGCCGCCGGCCAGGGTCATCGCCAGGAAGACCAGCAGGTTGATGGCGAGAATCGCCCACGTGAGGACAGGTCGGGCCACAGGCAGCGGCAGGGACACCGTCCGCGGCGGGCTTGGGGTCGTCTGGGTTGGGTCTTCTGCGGGGGGCAGCATGGCAATCCTCACAGGTGCGCGCGTCGCGGTCGGGTGCGGCACTTCTCCGCCGTGATGATGGCCGCGATGGCGCGCACGGCGTCGTCCAGGTGGCAGTCCGAATTGACCACCACGTAGTCAAATTCCGGCAGATGCTTCATTTCCTCGCGCGCCGTCTCCATGCGCTTGCGGAGTTGTTCGGGGTCTTCGGTCTTGCGCATCCGCAGGCGGCGGAACAATTCCTCCTCGGAGCCGGCCGTGAGGAAGATGGTGATGGCGTCGGGAATCAGGCGGCGGACGGTCGCCGCTCCCTGCACGTCCAGGCGCAGGATGACATCCTTGCCGCTGGCCAGCGCCGCGAGGACGTGCGCCTTGGGGATTCCCTTGTATTGGCCGTACACGATGGCGTATTCCAGCAGTTCGTCTTTGCGGATCATCTCCTCAAACTCGGCAGGGGTTACGAAGTGGTAGTCGCAGCCATCCACCTCGTTTTCGCGGCGGGGGCGGCTCGTCGTCGTAACCACGAAGTGGAACGGGTAGCCCAATTCGGCCATGCGGCGCACGACCGAATCCTTGCCCACGCCCGACGGGCCGGAGATGACGACCAGCAGTGGCGGCGCCGATGGGGCCAACGCCTTGTTGGAGACCGGTTCGCCGCTCACTCCGCTTCCCTCTCCCGCTGCTGTCGCAAGCGCCCCACGATGGTGTCGGGCTGGAGAGCCGCCAGCGCCAGGTGGCCGGTGTCCAGCACGATGACCGACTTGGTGCGGCGGCCGTAGGTCATGTCAATGATGCGGCCGGCGTCGTTGGCCTCGCGGATCATCCGCTTGACCGGAGCCGAGTCGGGGCTGACGATGGCCAGGATACGGTTGGCCGCCACGACCCCGCCAAAACCGATGTGTAGCATTTCCGCTCGCATGGAAACCTCCTACACGCCATGATTCACGTGCGACGTACCTCCGAGGTGCGTCGCACGTGGTGGTTTGGTGGCGCAATGCCAAGACACGTAGGGCGGCTTTCCATAGCCGCCGAAGGCAGAGGGCAGGTATGGAAACCTGCCCTACGCTCTATGCGTTTCATGCTGTCGCTCATCGGTCTGACAAGGTTCCACCGAAATGTATACACTACCGCACTCCCTGTCCACTTTGCCTGCCGATGAACCTCTGTATAATATAGGCGTCGCGGATGATACCCTGACGAATCCGGAGGGCCGTATGCCTATCTACGAGTACCGATGTGCCGATTGCAGACGGCGCGTCTCCATCCTGTGGCGAACCCTCTCCGAGGCGCAGACGGCAGAGGCCCGCTGCCCCCGCTGTGGAGGGACACGCCTGACCCGACTGGTGTCGCGGGTGGCCGTGCTGCGGTCCGAAGAAGCGCGCCTGGATGCCCTCATGGACACCGATAGCCTGGGAGACGTAGACGAGAACGACCCGAAAAGCATCGCCCGCTGGATGCGCAAGATGAGCAAAGAAATCGGCGAAGACGCAGGCGAAGAGTTTGAAGAGGTCGTTGACCGACTGGAAGCCGGCCAGACCCCCGAACAGATTGAGAAGGACATGCCCGAACTGGGGCTGGGCACCGATGCATCCATGGGCGCTGACTAGAACCTCGCCATCTGTTCCACGTTGACGACGAACACCGTGGCCCCGCCCACCTGCACCTCCACCGGCGTAGGCATGTACAATTCGCCTGGCTCCATGATCGGCGGCAGCGGGTTCACGAACTGGGTGCGCGTGTGGCAGTTCTGGCGGATGGTGTCCAGCACTTCGGGTACCTTCTCGTCTTCCGTTACGACCAGGATCGTGGCGTTCCCCTCGCGCAAAAAGCCACCCGTGGTGCTGATGACGGTGGCGCGGTGGCCCTTGCGGAGCAGTTGATCCACGAGAGGCCGTGCGTCATCCGAGTTCACAATGCTGATGATGAGTTTCATCCCTTCCTCCTTGCCTACGATTGTGCGGCATGTACGTTCATGCCGACCCAGCCTCGCGGGTGTGGCGTAGGGAAACTGCCGATACCCAACCTATTTCCGACTCTGCGGCAGGCTGCCGATAAGCCTGTCCACCTCGGCGCGAATGGCCGACTGGACATCGTCAAAGTCCCGCGTCGCATCCAGAATGCGCCAGCGGGCCGGCTCTGCCTGGGCCATCTCCCGATAGCCGGCCCGAACCCGCTCGTGGTATTCGCGTTGGCGGCGCTCCATTCGGTTCCACTCGTTGGCGGCCTGCCCTCGCTTGCGCGCCAGCCCCACCTCCACGGGCACGTCCAGCAGGAACGTCAGATCGGGCTGAAGCCCGCCGGTGGCGAAGGCCGTGATGACGCGAAGCGTCTGCAAATCCAGCCCCAGGCCGTACCCCTGGTAGGCCAGGGTGGAATCGGCGTAGCGGTCGCAGAGCACGATTTGCCCCTGGGCCAGCCGCGGGCGAATCTCCTGCCCCACCAATTGCGCCCGCGCCGCCGAGAAGAGCAGAATCTCCGCCGCGGGCTGCATCTCCGTGTGCTCCGGGTTCAGCACGATATCGCGCACCAGGTCGCCGATGCGCGTGCCTCCGGGTTCGCGGGGGGCATACACGTGGAACCCGCGGGCTTCCAGATGGCCCCGAAGCGCCTGCAATTGCGTCGTCTTGCCGGAACCCTCAGGCCCCTCAAAGGTGATGAACAGGCTCAATGCACCCCTCCATCGTTGCGGAGGATGGTAACCCGTCGCCGAGGTTCGCGTCCCTGACTGAACGAGATGAGGTTAGCCTCGCGGGCCAGTTGGTGCTGCCAGCGGCGCACGTCGGCGGACTGGGGGCGCAGTTCCACCATCTTGGCTCCGGCCAGCACCTTCTGGATGGCGTCCTGCGCCTCACGCATGGCCATGGCGAATGGGTCGGCCTCCTCCGCCGTCAGGCCGAAGATGTCGGCCAGGCAGCCTTCCATCTGCGAGACGGTGTTGCTGCGCAGGACGTAGATGGGGATGCCGCGGCTCTCGGCGTCGGCGATGGGCTGGGGGCGCTTGCGGTAATAGTTGCGCAGCGTGATGACCACGTCGGCGCTCTTCAGGTCGTCCACCAGGCGCACAGGCAGCGAGAGGTTCGTCGCCGCCTGACGCAGTCGGTTCTGCCCCACGCCGTAGGCGTAGACGCTCAGCGTCTCGCGCAACTGCGGAGCCTGCGGCGTTACCCGAACGGGGCGCTCTTCCAGGCTCAGTGCCGGCAGCGAGGCTTCTTCCACGCGAATCTCGCCATTCTCGTCGCGGTAGCGGAGTTCGGCGGGCAGCGGGCGGCCGCGCAGGATGGCATCCACGGCGGCCCCCACGTCCTTGTGAATGGCCAGGCGCTGCCAGTCCTGGATTTCAATCACCACGTCAAAGGTGGGGGGCGCCTTGCGCTCCAGGATGGACTTCTGTGTGCCGCGCCGACGGGCCTCTTCGTCGCTCAGCGTTACCGACTGGATGCCGCCCACCAGATCCGACAGGGTCGGGTTCAGCATCAGGTTATCCAGCGTGTTGCCGTGGGCCGTGCCCACCAATTGCACGCCGCGCTCGGCGATGGTGCGGGCGGCCGCCGCTTCCAGTTCCGTGCCGATCTCGTCAATGATGATGACCTCGGGCATGTGGTTCTCCACCGCCTCAATCATGACGGCGTGCTGCAGGGTGGGCGTTTCCACCTGCATGCGCCGCGCCCGCCCGATGGCGGGGTGCGGGATGTCGCCGTCCCCGCCGATCTCGTTGGACGTGTCCACGATGATGACGCGCTTGGTCTCGGCCAGGACGCGGGCTACCTCGCGGAGCATGGTAGTCTTGCCCACGCCAGGCCGCCCCAGGAGGAGGATGCTCTGCCCCGAATCCACGATGTCGCGGATGATGTCAATGGTGCCGTACACGGCGCGCCCCACGCGGCACGTCAGCCCCACGATGTCGCCCTTGCGGTTGCGGATGGCCGAGATGCGGTGCAACGTGCGCTCTATGCCGGCGCGGTTGTCGTCGCCGAAGTCGCCGATGAGGTTCACCACATGCTGGATGTCTTCCCGCGTTACCTCATGATCCGAGAGTTTGACCTCGTGATGGAGAAAGCGCGCCTCCGGAAGTCGTCCCAGGTCCAGCACCACCTCCAGGAGTTCGTCGGCGCGGTCTGCCTCGCGAAGGGCCTTCTGGATGTGCGGCGGAAGGACCGCGACCAGGGCTTCCAAATCGTCGGTAATTTTCTGTTGTTTCAATCGCTCCACGCGTTCCATAGAATCGTTCTCATTCCTCTCAGCGCGGGAGGGTCTCTCCCGCGTCCATTATGTCAAAACATCGTGCCGTGCGGCCGTGGGCGTGCGCGCCTCGGCCCGCTTCTCAAAGGCCACCGCCGGCGCCGTCTGGGCCTCCCGAACCGGCAAGGCGTTTTGTCGCACCAGCACCGACTGGCTGGTTACGAATCGGAACCCGGCGTCCTGCAAAGGCCCGCGCAGGTTCACCTGGTACGCCCGCGCGCTGCAGTAGACCGTCTGCGTGCGGTGCGGCAAGCGGTTCAACACATCCCGAATCACATCGGCGGCCCTGTCGGCATGGTCCGGGTGCATGAGCATCCGCACCCAGCAGATGCCGGAGCCGTGGGCGATGCTCACGTGGGCCAGGATGTCGCTGCCCTGCCTCCACACGTAGGAGACATCACCGGGCACGAACCCGGGGGCCGCGCTCGCGTTGGCCAAACCCTCGGCCAGCCGCACGGCCTTCGGCGTGGCCGCCGCGTACAGCCGCCCGATGCCCCAGCGGCAGTCTTCATCCGCAGGCTCCAGCAGACCGACCGCGCCCTGCGCGGGCACCTGCCGAAGTTGGAACACGTCCTCGCGCGTGTAGAGGACGAAGCCCGAATCCAGGAAAACCTGCGCCGCCTCCAACTCGTCGGACAGGCGGGCGAAGATGCGCTGCACGCCGAGCCGCGCCAGATGCAACCCAAGTCCTAACAGCAGGCTCCGCCAGATGCGTTCGGCCTCGGGCTCATCCAGCGTCGGGGCCAGGCGCACCAGGTCGGCTTCCTGGGCGCCGGGCCGCAACCTGGCCTGCGCGAACCCCTCCAGCGCGAAGTCGTCCGCGGGTTCCGTGAGCACCACCGTGCAGAATGGGCCTTCGGCCAGGGAGCCGTGCCCCAGGAGCGCGGCCCAGAGCGGACTGCGCGCACGCATCAGCGCGTGCTCCAAGTCCAGCACCGTACTGCCGCGCTGCAACCGATATAGGATCGGAATGTGTTGTAGCCCAAAGGGCCTTACGCTCATCATCGTACCCGCCGCTCCTTTACGCGGAGGCGGGGCATGCACGCGGCATGTGGGATGATGCAGCCGTGACGCGAGCGAATGCTACGCCTTCGTCGCTTCTTCGGTCATCCGCAAGAAGTACCGGTGAAACCGCAGGTCGTCCGTGAGTTCCGGGTGAAATGCCGTCGCCAGCAAATTCCCCTGGCGCGCCGCGACAATCGCCCCATCGGAAAGCCGAGCCAGCACCCGCACTTCAGGCCCGACCCGCTCAATCACAGGCGCTCGGATGAACACGGCCCTGAAGGGAGCGTCCCCGCCCAGTTCCGGCACGTCCAGCCAGGTTTCAAAACTGTCCACCTGGCGGCCAAAGGCGTTGCGCCGTATCACCACGTCCATGAGTCCGATGAGCGGCTGCGCGAGGCCGCCGATGTCCCTGGCCAGCAAAATCATCCCCGCGCACGTCCCCCACACAGGCCATCCGGCGGCGGCCCTCTCCCGAATCGGCCCGATCAGGCCGTAGGTTACGGCCAGTTTGCCGATGGTCGTGCTCTCCCCGCCGGGGATGATCAGACCCGACAGGCCCTCCAGATGCTCCGGAAGGCGGACTTCGCGCGTGTCCACCCCAAGTCGCTCCAGCGCCTTGCGGTGCTCAATGAATGCCCCCTGCAAAGCCAGAACGCCGATTGTCATACGCGTCCTCTGTGGGTTGTGTTCTGCGATGCGCCTACCAGCCGCGCCCCGCCAGGAGTTGCTCCTGGGGGATCGCGCCGATTTCCAGGCCGGGCATGGCCTCGCCCAGCCCTTTGGACACCTCGGCGATGATCTTCGGGTCGTTGTAGTGGGTGGTGGCCTCCACGATGGCCTTGGCGCGGCGGGCCGGGTCGCTGGACTTGAAGATGCCCGAGCCGACGAAGACGCCGTCCATGCCCAGTTGCATCATCAGGGCGGCGTCGGCCGGCGTCGCGATGCCCCCCGCGGCGAAGTTGACCACCGGAAGCCTGCCCAACTGCGCCACTTCCTTGACGAGTTCGTAGGGGGCGCCCATCTCCTTGGCGGCCTTCATTAGTTCCTCCGGCGCCATGGACTTCAGGCGGCGGATTTCGCCCATGACGGCGCGCGCATGCCGCACGGCCTCCACCACGTTGCCGGTGCCGGCCTCGCCTTTGGTTCGGATCATGGCGGCGCCCTCGGCGATGCGGCGCAGCGCCTCGCCCAGGTTGCGGCACCCGCACACGAAGGGCACTTTGAACTGGTGCTTGTCAATGTGGTGTTCCTCGTCGGCGGGCGTCAGCACTTCGGACTCGTCAATATAGTCCACGCCCAGCGCCTCCAAGACCTGGGCCTCCACAAAGTGCCCGATGCGGCATTTCGCCATCACCGGAATCGTTACGGCGTCCATGATTTTGAGTATCAACTCCGGGTCGCTCATGCGGGCCACGCCGCCGTGCGCCCGTATGTCGGCGGGCACACGCTCCAGCGCCATGACCGCCACCGCTCCGGCATCCTCGGCGATGCGGGCGTGCTCAGGTGTAACAACATCCATAATCACCCCGCCTTTGAGCATCTGCGCCAGGCCACGTTTTACTGCTACTGTGCCCGTGTCTCTCGGCTCCATATCGTCATACCTCCCTACGGCTAACGCTTGCTTTCGTTTCCAACCTATTCTATACGCTTTGAGCGGCGTTGACAAGTCCTTGCAGCGAGGCTCAACGGCGTTTTGACGCGGCAGCACGTAGGGCGGCTTTCCGTAGCCGCCCGAGACAAGGGCAGGTATGGAAACCTGCCCTACGCTCGCGGGGTTAGTGGCACAATGCCGAAACACGTAGGGCGGCTTTCCGTAGCCGCCCGAGACAAGGGCAGGTATGGAAACCTGCCCTACGCTCCCTCAACGGCGTTTTGACGCGGCGGTGCGCGCATGGTAAGATAGCAACGCTTGCGGATTTGCCACACCCACACCTGCCTGAAAGGAAACGAACTGTGAACAAGCGACTTGCGCTGATTGCCACCGGTCTCCTGTTGGCCCTGCTGGCGGGTTGCCGCGCCCAGCCCACACCGACGCCGACTCCCACGCTCACCCCCACCCCCGCGCCAGCGGCGACGGCACCCGCGGCCACCCCCACCATGCCGCCGTCCGCATCCACCGAAGGCTGGCCCGTTTACGAGGTCCCCGACGAGCGGTTTGCCATCGCCCTGCCCCCGACATGGGGCAACGTGGACATGGACCCGGCGAACTTCCAGGCGAGCCTAACCGCCGTCCAGGAGAAGTACCCCGATGTGGCTGACCTGGTGCAGGGAGAAGCCATCGCGCTGATCAACGCGGGCGTGTCGTTCTTCGGGTTTGACCCCACATCCGAGGCGTTGAAGGCAGGCGGCGCGACCGATGCCAGCGTCCAGCGCCAGCGCATGGGCACCACCGTTACGCTGGAACAGGTTCGGCAACTTGTCCTGACGCAACTGGAAAACACCGAGAGCATCCAGAAACCCGTGGCGACGCAGATCACGGACCTGGCAGCCGGAGGGCAGGCGCTGGAGGTCAGTTTCCGCGCCAGCGTTACCGACAGGAGCGGCGCTCCGCTGGAATTGCAGATCTTTCAGTACCTGGCCTTGCGCAAGACGGACTTGTACGTGGTTACCCTATCCACCAACGCCGACATCGCCGATCGGTATGCGGCGGTCTTCCGCGGCATCGGGACGAGCCTGAGGTTTATCCCGCCCCGGCGGCATGAGGTCAGCCTGGACGATGACCCGGTCAAAGGGTCGCCCGACGCCCCGGTAACCATTGTGGAGTTCAGCGAGTACCAGTGCCCCTATTGCGGGTACTACGTGCGCGAGGTCTTTCCACAGATTGACGAGGCCTACATCAAGACGGGCAAGGTAAAGTACGTCTTCCGTGACTTCCCCTTGACGTCCATCCACCCCAATGCGCAGAAGGCTGCCGAGGCCGCGGGGTGCGCCGCCCAGCAGGGCAAGTTTTGGGAGTATCACGACCTGCTGTTTGCGCACCAAGACGCGCTGGACGTGGCGTCGCTGAAGCAGTACGCCGCAGACCTGGGCCTGGACTCGGCCCAGTTTGACGCCTGTCTGGATTCGGGCGCGATGGCCGAGGAGGTGGCCGGGGACATGGCGGACGGCCAAGCGTATGGCGTGACCGGGACCCCCGCGTTCTTTGTCAACGGCATCAAACTGACCGGCGCGCAGCCGTTTGAGGCGTTCCAGGAACTGATTGAGGAAGAACTGGCGAAGAAGTAGCCGGCGCAGAGCAAGGAACGCACATGGCCGAGTTCCAGCCCGACGCCCCGCGATACACGATAGAGGACTCCTTTGCGGCGCTGCGAATCGCGATTCCGGCGCGCCGCCATTGGCTCATCGTCCTGTTCCTGGGGTTCTGGCTTGCGGGCTGGGCGACGGGCGAACTCGTCGTGGGAGCCACACTCGTGGAGGGCCTGGCCGCCATCCTGGCGGGGCGAGCGCCCGACATGGGCAGCGGGGCCGGCCTGCTCTTCATCGGCATCTGGCTTGCGCTGTGGACCGTGGGCGGCGGGTTCGCCCTGCTCGTCTGGCTGTGGAACCTGGCGGGCAAGGAAGTCGTCGTCATTGACGGCGAGTCGCTGACCATCCAGAAGGCCGTGCTGGGCATCGGCCCGCGCAAGCGGTATGAGGCGGCCTACGTGGACCGCCTGCGCGTTTCCGAGGACTACGGCGGTTCCCGAGGGCCGTGGGCCGGCGCGCTGACGTTTGACTACGGCGGCAGCGCGGTGCGCTTCGGCGCAGGACTGACGCCCGTTGAGGCCCGCAACGTGTTGGCGCGCATCGCCGACCGCTTCCCGTCGCTGTCGCAGGGTCTGGAATAAGGGCGCGGCAGCCTGTACGCTACTTCTTCAGCGCGTCGGCGGCCGCCTTCAGTTCCGCCGCTTTGCTCTTCGCCAGATCCGCCAGGTTGTTGGCCGCGTCCTTGCCGCTCTGGATGATGCCGATGAGCGCGTGCATCGGCCCGGGGCCAGCGCCGATGACCAAGCCCGTAACGATCATGTCCAGCAGGCGCGGGGTCGGGGCCCCGATGATGTGCAGCATCCCCAGGTCGCCGAAGATGGCCACGCCCAACCCCACGACCAGGCCGGCCCAGATGCACAACGCGCGCTTCCAGGCGATGTATTCCGGCGCGGAGGTCCAGGCGCGCACGCGGGCCTCGGCCTGCGCCAGGCGCGATTCGGCGGCGGCCAGCCGGGCCAGCGCCTCGTCGGACGCTCCCTCCCCGACCGCGCTTGCCGCTGCCGCAGCCGCCTCGTATGCGGCCTGGTATTCGCGCCCGATCCAGTCCAGCGCCTCCTTGGGGGCCGCCAGCACATCGGCCACCGCCCGCGACGACTGCTCAAAGGCGTCAAATGCGGTCTCCAGGAGCCGCTCCACCGCCACCGACACGGCGAGCAGCGGCCCCAGCACGGTGGCGATGTCTCCGGCCACGGCTGCCGCAGGGACCACGGCGAACAGCCAAGCCAGGCCGTTCGGCTCGGCAGCCGCCCGCAACGCCGCCATCGCCAAGGCAATGAACAGCAGCGTTCCCAGCAGGACGCGCATGTTCACCCGCCATCGCTTGCGGGCGGGTTGTTTCAGCAGGCGCTCCCTCTCCGCGGCCACTTCCTCCGGAGTCTTCGCGCCTTCCTCCACCAGGCGGTCTAGCGTCTTGACTGCCTCCAACTTGGCGGCGGTCTGCGCCGTCCGCTCCATGGACGAACTGGATATGACCATGCCTCACCTCCTGGAATCTCGCGGGCCTCGCAGGCCCGAACGCAGGGCCGGCCCCACTGCGCGGCGGCCCTTCCCATGCAGGCCGAAAATCTCATCGCTTGCGAGCGGCACGTCGCAGAAGGTTCTTGAGTTTGGTGAGCAGCCTGCGGGAATAGGCGCGGGCGAAGTCGGTGGCTGCCTGCTCCATGGGAATCTCGCCGCCCGCCTCGCGCAGATACCAACTGTGTTCAATGATCCACAGGTAGAGGTCGGCCTCGGTGCGGCCTGGGAACTCGTTCAGAATCTGATGCTCGCGAATAATCTGCACCAGCGGCAGGTACACGTGATCGTACCATGACGCCACGGCTTCCTCGTAGGGCACGTCTCCGCCGCGCTCCTGGCCGAGAAACCAGCGGTGCACCTGGATATGCTCGGCAAGTTTCGCGTACTGGCCGGGGAGGGTCAGGCGCACATCCGCGTCGGGCCGTATTCTATCCAGTCCGGTCTGCTGGAGGAAAATGACCCGCTCCTGCTCCAGGATGAGGCTGTGCAAATCTGTATCCGGGGTCAGGGGCACGGGCGTGGCCAGTTCGGTTACGTAGGCGTCCACGAATTCCTGGCCGCGTTCGCGGGCGACGGAAACGCGATGGTTGCCGTCGCGCACGAAGTAGATGTCGCCAACCTTGTACAGACTCACCGGTGGCAATTCAACCTGCTGGTAGTGCAGCCGATCAATGTTAACCCAACGGTCGCGCGTGTGCGTCTGGCGCGGGAGGAAGGCGCGGTCAAAGTCGCGGTAGCGGCTCTCGCTGCCGACAATCTGGCGGATGGGCACGGCCTGAAGGCCGAGGTCGTGCTGCCCCTGGAGGGGCAGGTGCGCCTTGACGGCGTCCAGCGGGAGCAAGTCGGTTTGTTCGCCCATGAGCCAGCCCACGATCCGATTCCAGAAGGCTTTGCTTCGGGCGCGCTGAAAGTCCTCTTGGGCTAGATGGTCCAAGGTCATCGTGTGCCTCGCTTCTGGCGGCCGCCTGCAAACTGTGGCAGGGCAGGCCGCGTCGTAGGATGTCCCAGTTCCGTCTCCCGATAGGGGTACGTGTTGATCACGCGCGTGGCGTGGAACTGCGTCTCCGTGATCGTGTCCGAGCGGTACACGTGGCTGTGACCGTGAAAGTGCACCGCAGGGCGAAAGGCCCGCACAAACCAGCGGAACGCCTTGATGCCGCGATGCGCGGGGTCGGGCTGGTCGTGAATACCCCACGGTGGGGCGTGCGTAACGAAAACGTCCAGGTAGCGGCCGTACCGGATGCGGTTGCGCAGGAGGGCCGGCACAAGGCGCAGCACGTGCCCCCACATCTCCATCTGCGTGTACTGGAACATCCCCCGATTGTAGCGCACGCTCCCCTCCACGCCTGCGATCAGCCACCCGTGGTAGTTGACGACGCGGCGATGCAGGTTCACGCCGCCATGGACAAGGGGGCGTTCGCCGGTCTCCGAGTATTCCACGACGCAGGTGTGGTTGCCGCGCACGAAGAACAGGGGTTTGTTCAGGACGCTCACCACGTATTCCAGGTACTCGTGCGGGAGGTCGCCGCAGCCGATGACGATGTCCACGTCGCCGAAGCGCTCGCGCACGGCGGGAGTGTGGATGGATTGCACCACCTCGTCGCTGAGGGTCAACACCCGCAGGGTCTTCGCCCCTGGTCTCATGCGCCTCACCGCCACCGCTGCACGATCGCGTCGCCGATGGCCAGCCGCACCTCATCTACCCACAGCCAGATGCGCTGCTCCTCGGCAAAGTCCTGCTTGGTCAGGCGAGCGTCCTCGTCCCAGTTGGGCGCGAGGGGGCATTCCGCGTTGTCCAGGTGGAAGAACATCTCCAGTTTCCAGCCCTTGTCCTTGGCCCAGGCCGCCCACACCTGCGCCGTCTCGGGTTCCACGCGCGCCCACGCCGTCCACTGCGCCGTGCGCAGGCATGGGTGCGGGAACGGTTTGGGCTTGACGGCCACCTCCCGCAATCGTTGCCGTATGTCCGTGTTGGCCTTCGCTTGGCCCCCCTGGTCGGGCCAGGGGCCTGTGGTGATCCCCGAAGGCACCTGCGCGATGATTCGGAACGGGAGACAATTCTTCTCGTCGGCCCGCACCGCGCCTTGCAAAGCGAGCGTGAAGGTGATAACGCCAGTGTCTCGGTTGTAGGTGGGGAAGTCCTTGCCATCGTGAACCCACTCCGCGCGCTCCTGTTCCGCCTGGATTATGCGCACGTACTCGGCAAAGCGGCTTTCCCACTGCGCGACGTCGGCGGCCTGCCGCGCCCGACATGCGGCAGCGGGTTCAAATGGGCCGCAGTCGGCGGACGGCAGGGCGGGCCGCTGATCCATCCACCCGTACAGGATGGCGGCCAACTCGTGCGTGGGGGCCTGGGCCTTGGCCGTGAGCGCGGAGGGCGGGCGCAAGCCGAGATACCCCGCGGCCACGGCCAGCAGCAATGCCATGGCGAGCGAGATGACGTTGAGGCCCATCTGCACGTAATTGGGCTGCGCGGCATACCAGGCCGAGAAATGGCGCACCAAAGGCAGGCGCAGAACAGTCGCAGCCGAGGGGTGATGGCGCGCCCACATTCCCCCGAGCAGCCTTCCCGCATTGTCCAACGCGCTGGCAGCCTCATCCCGCCAGCGGCGGAGGACGTCCGTCCAGGCCGCGCCAGATACCAGCGCTCCGCTTGTGATTCTGATGGCAGCCCTATACGGACCCCGCGCGACCGGTCGCCTCACGACGCACCCCCTATGTATGCGTCCAAACCTGCGAGGGTATCGTAACACAGGTGCGCCGCGTTTGTCAACGAGGGGAGGCCCTTGGGCGCATTGCCGTCCTGGGGCGAGAATAAGGCAGTGCGTCGGGGCAGGTTTCCGTGCCTGCCCTCTCCCTCCGGCGGGTATGGAAAGCTACCCTACACGCTTGACCTCACGCATCTCCACCCCGGCCCTTCCCTCTTCGCGCGCAGTAAGGGAAGGGGAGGGCGTGGAAGGAGATAGGTGAGGTCAAGCACCCCACGAGTGTGAAGACCCCAAGAGTCTCGGAGACGCTTGGGGTCTTTGCGCTGCTCTTGAACTACCTCGCGTCCTCTTGCGCGGCCGGGCCTGGACGCACGGCCACAAGCATCACATTCAGCGCGGTACGGCGCACGGAGCGAACCTCCAGCCCCGCGGCCCGCACCCAGTCCGGCAGGGCGCGTTCCACCTGCAGCCATGCCTGGTACGTAGCCCACTCCTCGGCCAGGCTCGTGCGTCGGTGCCGCGTCTCGCTCCACAGCAAGCCCAGCGGCGAGAAGGTGAGCGCGTCCAACGCACGGCGCGCCCACGACCCGGCCGGCTCCACCACGCCCAGCATCCCCCCAGGGCGCAGCACGCGGGCGATCTCGGCGAGCGCCGCCTGTGCGTCCAGGTGATGCAGCACGCCGTCCACCAGCACGGCGTCAAACGCGCCATCGGCGAAGGGCATGCGCATCCCGTCGGCTGCCACGGGGCAGGGCGGGCGGCCCGCACGGAGCAGGCGCAGCGAATAGTCCATGCTCACCACGCGGCGGCAGCCCAAGCCGACCAGCAGGCGCGTATTGATGCCGTCGCCGCACCCGTAGTCCAGAATCCGCCATTCGGGCGAGAACCCGAAGGCGCGCAGCCGTCGGAGTCTGCGCCCTTCGCCGCGCCGCACGTGAAGGTAGGCCTCATCCCACTGGGCCTGCCCGCGCTCGGATTCCAACCCGAAGGCCCGGACGTACTCCCGCGCCAGGGTATCCCAGCGGTAGCGCGACCGTGTGAACTCCCGCGCCCGCGCCGCCAGGTCTGCCCGCGCCGCGCCATCGGAGAGCAGACGGTGGATCGCCGACACCCAAGCCTGCGCGTCCAGCGGCGGAACAAGCACGCCGTTCTCGCCGTCCACCACCGCGTCGGGAATGCCCTCCAGCCGCGAGGCCACCACGGGCAGCCCGCGCGACGCCGCCTCCAACGCCACGATGCCAAATCCCTCCATGTCGCCAGGCACGGGGACGTTGGGCATCAGGAACAGCGTGGCGGCCGCGTACAGGTCGGCCAGGATCGTATCCGACACGCGCCCCAGGAGCACCACGCGCTCGTGCATCTTGCCCTCGCGGATGATGCGGCGCACGGTGTGCCGCTCGGGGCCATCCCCCACAACGAGGCAAATCGCGTCGGGCTGCACCTGGGCCAGCAAGGGCAACACCTGGCACACAAACCAGGCCACGCCCTTGCGCGGCACCAGCCGCCCGACGATCAGGAGCACGGGGCGGTCGCGGAGTTCCAGGGCCAGCGCCAGGCGAAGCCGCTCACGCGCCAGGTAGCGGTCGGGCGGCTCCTCCGGCGCGTGCACGCCGATGGGAATCACGCGGCAGCGGGCGGGGGCCACGCCCTTCGCGAGACACGCTTCGCGCGCGGCCTGGCTGATGGCGACAACCACATCCGCGCGGCGCACGCACGGGAGCACCACCGCCTGGTAGATTCGCCGCGGGTACAGGATGTCCAGCCCGTGAGCGGTGAGACCCCACCTGCGGCCCGTCAGGCGTGCCAGGGCCAGGCCCAACGGCGCCAGCACCGGATCGCTCACGTGGATGAAGCGCACGGGGCCGGTCATGCACGCCCACAGGCCGCGCGCGAAGGCCATCGCCGCGAACAGCGGCCATCCCCAGCGCGGCCCGCGCCACGCGATCACGCGGGCCGGAACGATGGCGCTCACGGCGCGGGTCATCTCATAACTCAGTTTCTCCATCCCGCCCACCGACGGCGGGTACTTCCGCGTGATGAACAGAATCATGGCGGCTTCCGAAGCAAAAACTCTGCGTGCCAGGTGAGGAACTCGCCGATGACCAGCCATCGGGCCGTGTTCACCGGCGAGAATCGCGTGGACAGAGATACCACTTCCCAACCCGCATGGACGGCCCACCGTCGGGCCGCGGCGATGGTTACGCGGTGAAGCCCAAACCCGTGGTACGCGCGGCTGTACGAACCGCCCTCGGCCACGATGCTCCGCTGCCACGCCGGAATCCGGCGGGCGCGCGTAAGCAGGTAGAGCCACGTGGCGACGCGCTCGCCCAGCAAGTGATAGGGCGCAAACTGATGGCCGCCCCGCGGGCTGTAGAACGGGGGAAAACTCACGTAGCCGTATCCGCCGGCGCGCACCACGCGCAGCACCCCTTGCAGCAGCGCGGGGCCGTCGTCCACATGCTCTATCAGGCTCGCGCAGAACACCAGGTCAAACGTATCGTCCGCGAACGGCAGGGCCAGCGCGTCGGCGCACACCCGCGGCGACGTGCTGTCCAGTTCCGCCAGGGTGCGCGCGGACAGGTCGGCGGCCACAACCCACGCGCCCCGCTCGCGCAGCGCCTCTGTGTATCCCCCCAGGCCGCATCCCAGGTCCAGCACGCGGCGGCCCGCGACGCTCAAGCCTTTGGCCTCCAGGCGGGCCAGGACCATCCGCCCCTGCTGCGCCTGAAACCGCCTGTAGGCTTCAGGCGACTCGGCGCGGCGTCGCGCCAGGGAAACGAGCCGACCCCACTCACTCACCCGCGCCGCCCTGCGGCCCGTTGAGCCGCTTGACGATCAAATCCGCCAGCATCCCCAGCGCGCCGACCTGCACCCCCGTCAGAATCAGCGTAACGGTAGAGGGCGCGAAGTGCCAGTTGTAGGTGATGATGTCGTAGATCACCTTTGCGCCCCCGAACAGCAGCAGAAACAAACTGATGGGCAGGAACACCTTGAGCGGGTTGAAGTACACGATGGCGCGCACCACGAGCGTCAGGTAGTTGTACGTGTCGCGCAGGGGGTGGAACGTGGAGCGCCCCTTGCGCGGGTAGTAGTCAATGGGAATGAAGTTGACCGTGTAGCCGTTGGTGAGGAACGCGATGGTGATGGTGCTGACCCAGGAATGCGTGGCGGGCAGGACGTTCAGAAACCGCATGACGGGGGCTTTGCGAAAGGCGCGGAAGCCCGAATTCAAATCCGGAATCCGCGTCGCCGTGAGATAGGACGCCAAGAGTCGGATGAAGGTCTTGGCGGGCGTGCGGAGCCAGCGCATCGTGCCGGCCTCTTTCTTCCGCGCGCCGATGACCATGTCGTACCCCTCCAGCGCGGCGAGGAGTCGCGGCATGTCGTGATTCGGATACGTGCCGTCGGCGTCCGTCATCACGATGATGTCGCCGCGCGCGGCCTTCACGCCCGTGGTGCGGGCCGCGCCTGTGCCTCGGTTGCGGAGATGCGAGATGAGCCGCACGTTGGGGAACCCGCGCGCGATCTCCGCCGTGCGGTCGGTGGAGCCGTCGTCCACGACGATGATCTCGTACTCCAGCCCCGTGCTGTCCATCGCCGCCTGCACCGCCCGCAGGTCGTCGCCGATGGCCTGTTCCTCGTTGTACGCGGGAATCACCACACTGATCACAGCCCTTGTGTCCTTTCCTTCTGCGACGGCATGCGCAGCGTATCCATGATGCGCCACAGGTAGTCGCCGGCGAACAGCACCACCAGCGGCAAGAATGGGAAGAAATACCGATCCGTGGGCCACAGGAGCAGGTTGACGCCCAACTGCGCCGCCATGAGCAACAACAGCAACAGGCGCATCTTGTTCAGGGCGTCGTCGCGGTAGCGCACCAGCAAGGACGCCACAAACAGCGCCCCGATGACAGCGCTACCGCTCCCGAGGACCAGCAGGATGTCTTTGACATAGTGATGGGCCGACGACAGGACCTTACCCCAGAAGTCCCCCCAGTGCGCGAAGACGTAGGCCCAGGGGTCGGCGGGCAACGCCAGCATCCGATGGAAGTCGTACTTCTCTTTGAACTCGCCAACGCCCGTCAGCAGGCCAAAGGACGGGTCTCCCACCGGAAGGAAGCGCCCCGCGCCAACCCATGTCGTGAGCGCGAATAGGAGCGCGAAGCCCAGCACGAACGCGCCTGCCCGTTGCCAGCGCGGCCCCTTCGCAATCAGCGCCACGAGCGCAAAGGGCAGGGCGTACAACACGCCCACCGGCCGCACGGCCTGTCCCAGGCCCAGCACCGCCCCAGCCGCCGCCATCCACGCCATGCCCGCGCGCCCGGGCAAGCCCAGCCCCCGTGCATAGCAGAACACGCATGCCAGCAGCACCACCGTGAACAGCGGCTCCGTAAGCCCCGACAATCCGTAGTACAGCGTATCGGCGTTCAGGGCGAAGGCCAGCGCCGCCACGAACCCAACCCGCAGGTCAAACCACCTGCGGCCCAGCGCGAACACCAACAGCGCCGCCAATACGGTCGGCAGCGCCGACGCCAGCGCCACCGCTCTGTCGCTCTCTCCGAACAGGCGCATGGCCCCCGCGATGACCAGCGGATGCAGGAAATGGGGATAGCGTTTCGCGGGGTTGTAGCCCTCCGTCGCCAGTTCGTAGGGCAGGTACTGATTCCAGGCGAACCCCTCGCCCCGCAGGTAGGCCCTGGCGACCGAGGCGTAGCGCATGGCGTCCGGCGACGAGATGCGGGTGAACGCGCGCGCGCCGTAGGCGTACAGGGCGAGGCCCGCAACCAGCACAACGAGAATCGCAAGCAGCCAGGTCTCCCAGCGCCGATGCCTCATGGCCGCGTCTCCTGCTTCAGGAAGAGCACCGCCCGCAACCCGTGGGTGCTAACGTACTCCTTGATGACCTGGAATTCGCCGAAGGCTTTGGGCTTGGCGTAGAGGTTGCGCCAAACGGGATTGGTCTTCGCCGCGGCGTTCAGGTACGTGGGCGTGAGGAAGACTGCGTCCACGCGCACAAAGCGCCGCTCTATCTCCGCCAGCGCCTCCGTGTCCACGGGAAACCACAAACTGGTGCGGTCGCCGTACCACGAGACCAGCCAGTAGGCATCGCTGGCGACGACGGCGTCGGGCGGGGTGTTGGCCTGGAGGAACGCGCCGATCTCGCGGTAGTCGGCTTCCACGATGTCCGAGGGCTCAACGTCCAGCGGCGACCAGGGGAAGGCGGGCGACGGATAGAGCAGCAGCACGAGCAAAATGGCAAGCGCCGCCCACGAAGCCCAGGCCGCCCGCGGGCGCGAGACGAGCGTGCGGTCATCCACAGGCGCGCTCATGGGCCCTCCTTGTCGGTGCGGATGCGCGTTGTGGCCGCCTTCTCCCAGACCCGCACCCGTTCGCCGCGCAGGAACCGCAAAGCCCCCTGCACCGCCGCCAGATTCACAACGCAGAAGTAGTAGGGAACGTAGAAGAGGAGAACGCGCTTGCCCCGTTTTTGCAGCCAGGCCCCGACCAACGCCGCCGCGTAGAACGCCAACTGAAGCCCCATCGTAACGCGGAAGAAGACCGACGACAGGAGAAATGCGTTCACCACCAACAGCGCCACGATGAGATAGGGCACCACGTAGCGCAGATAGCGATGCGAGAGAAGTTTGAGCGAGGTCAAGCCGTAGCGAAACGGGTTGAGCACGCCCGCGTGCTCGGTGAGCACGTGCAGCACGCGCACGGTGCTACGGTGTTTGCGCCCGTATTCGTCGGCGGCAGTGAGGGAAGTCTCCTCGTAGGCGACGGCCTCGGCCTCGTGCACCGTGCGCAGCCCGCGGCGAATCTGCGTCAACGGAAGCCACAGATCGGCGCCGGTGTGATCGGGCACCGGCACGAAATGGCGGCGCGGCACCGCGTAGATAGCGCCGTTGCCGTTGATGATGTTGCCGGTCTCGCTCTCCTTGCGCTTGATCCAGGTCTCGTAGCGCCAGTACAGCCCCTCGCCTGCCCCGATGGCCGAGCGCGGCTTGCGGTATCGGAGTTCGCCGCTCACGTACCCGACCGAAGCATCGGCCAGATTCCGCACCAACTTCGCCACCGCGTCCGGCTCGTACATGGAGTTGGCGTCCGAGAACACCAGCACCTCGCCCGTCGCCATCTCCACCGTCCGGTTCTGCGCATACGACTTGCCGCGTCGCTCGGGGATGGCATTGAGCCGAACGCCGCGCTCCGCGAACTCGGCCACGATCTCGTTGGTGCGGTCTGTGGAAGCATCCGAAGCGACCAGAATCTCCAACTTGTCGCGCGGATACGCCAGGGCCAGCGAGTTCTCCAACTTGTCGCGGATGCACATCTCCTCGTTGTGCGCGGCGATGATGAGCGACACGGTGGGCTGGATTTCGGCGCGCGGGAGCGGCTTGGGCCGAATGCGGGCGAGGATGCCCAAGAGGGCCGGATACCCCACATACGTGTAGGCCACCAATGCGGCAAGCACCCACCATGCGACCGCCAGAATCATGCTCCCCCTCCGCTCCCGCCGCGGGCGGCCCGCTCGCTGCGCACGGCGCGCATTGCCACCACCTGTAGCGCCAGCAGCGCCCAGAACACCTCCGCGACCGAACTCACGCCCAGCAACGTGTCCGCCTCAAAGATCTCGTGCACGATGCGGCTCACCCCCGCGCCCAAAATGCCCACCATCAGCGGGTAGGCCCACGCCACGCGGCGCGTCTGCTTCACAAACCGCATGGACGACGCCAGGAACAGGATCACGAACCAGAAGTACAGCACCACGCCCGCGACCCCCTGCTCCACCGCCATGTTGAGCAGCAGGTTGTGCGGGTTGTCCACGGTCTTCCAGAAACTCAAGCCGTATTCCGGATACGTGGATGTCCACGTGTAGAACCCGATGCCCGTGAGCCAATGGTCGCGCGCGATCTCCACCGCCTTCTGCCAGATTTCCCATCGGCCCGACAGCGTAACGTCCAGCGAGTCGTAGATGCGCAGGTAACGCGACAGCGCCTCCTGCTGGTAAGTATATAGGATACCCGCCAGACAGAGCAAGAGGACGACGGCCAGCAGGATGAGGAAGGCGCGGTTGCGGCGCAGGAGGAGCAGCATGATCCCCGCCGCCGCGGCCACCCCCATCAGCGCGCCCCGCGACCCCGCCCAAAGCATCACCAGCCCCATCAGCGCGAGCAACACGGCAAGCGCCGCCCGCCAGTATCCCCGTATCTTCCCGAGCAGGAGCACGGCCAGCGCAATGGGAAACATCGTGCCCAGGTATCCGCCCAGGGCGTTGGGGTTGTTCAGCACCGAAAACAGCCGCCGCCCGATCACCTCGTAGAACGCGACGATTTTCTGCCGAATGTAGGCCGACCCGAAGAGGCCGTAGCCGAACTGCTTCTGCAAAATCCCGTACACCGTTACGAACGCCGCCACGCCCAGCATCGCGTAGATGAGCCGCACCACGGTTCTGCCGCCTTCCACCCGATTCACGATGAGAGCGAAGAACCCGAAGATGAGCGCGGATTGCACCACGCTCCGCGCGCTGCCCAATGGGTCGCGGGACAGCAAGGTGGAGAACGTCGCCGACGCCAGAAACGCCAGGATGAACAGGTCGTAGGGCGAGCGTCGCCACCTCGCGTCATGGCGGATGCAACGGCGGGCCAACTCCACGCCCAGCAACAGCGCCATCACCGCCAGTTTGATGACCTTGCTCTGCATCAGCGAGAGCGGGCCGATGGTCTCCACCGGCAGCAGAAGGATGAGGCCGTACATGACGGCGCGGGGCTTGACGAGAGCGAGCACGAGCACCCCAAGCCCGCCCAGCGCCGCGACGAAGACCTGTAGGCCCACGCCGTTGCGCGAGGCGAAAAGGGCCGCCGCGCCGATGAACACGCCCACAACCGCAGCGCCCGCCAGCGGCAGGACGTTGCGGATGGCCGTCGGTTGCCCGCCCGTGCACGCATGCGCCGTCATGCCTGCACCTCCTCGCCGGCGGGGTGGGTTTGCCGCCTCACGAACCGGCCCAGGGCCGCGACGGCGCTCCTCACATCCTCCACCCGCAGCAGCGCCAGCGCGGCCACGTAAACCAGCCCACACACCGCCACAAGCACCAGCACCTGGACCCACGCAGCGGCCCAGAGGCCCGCCAGGTGGCCGAGCCGCCCCGCCGCCAGGTACGCGGCGGCCCCGCCGGCCAGCGCCGCCCCAAGCACCTTCGCCACGTCGCGGTAGAGGCCCGCCTCGCGGAAGCAGCGCACATCGCGGCGCAGCGTGTAGGCCACCACGAGCACCTCCACAATCGCAGCGATAGACGTGCCCAGCGGCATCGCGATGTAGCCCAGGATGGGCATGAGCGCCGCCTTCAGTGCAATGTTGACGACGATGGCCAGCACCGAAACGCCCAGCGCCGTCTTGTACCTCTGAAACGCGAACTGCACCCGGTAGAACACCAGGCTCAACGCCGACGCGAACAGCCCGATGAGTTGGTAGTTCATCGCCACGGTGGTCAGCGCCGTGTCTTCGGGGCGGAAGGCCCCGCGCTCAAACAGCAGGCGCACGAGGGGCTGTCCGGCGGCCATAAGCCCCAGTTGCACCGGCAGGATGATGAGTGCCGTCAGCCATATGGCAAAACGAATCAGCCGATCCAAATCCTCGCGGCGGTCGCCGGAGGCCATCTCCGCGAGGTACGGGAAGATCACCACCCCCAGCGCCGCGATGGTAACGCCCGAAAACGCCTTGATGACCTTGTCCGCGTAACTCAAGACGGCGATGGTGCCCTGCGGGAGCATGGAACCCAGAAACCGGTCCACGATGAGGTACAGGTACAGATTCGCCTGCACCGGAATCATGATGAGGCTGGCGCCGACGAGCGTGCGCACCTGGGGCGAGCGGGCGTCGCGCCACGACCAGAAGGGCACGCCGCCGCGCACCCACGACGGCAA
>JACIWU010000025.1 GCA_014360805.1 Chloroflexota bacterium | reverse complement strand
GGCGGAAACATCCTGCGCATTGATTTGACGAGCGGCTCCGTTTCCACAGAACCCTCCGACCCGAGAATCGCCGAAAAGTTCCTGGGTGGGCGCGGGTTCGGCATCTACTTCCTGTTCACCGAACTGCCCCGCGGCGCCGACCCCATGGGGCCGGAAAACCTGCTCATCATCTCGCCCGGCCCGCTGTCGGGCACGCTCGTGCCGGGGGCCGGCAAACTGGACATCACCTGCAAGTCGCCGCTGACCGGCGGGTATGCGAGCGCCAACGTCGGCGGCCTTCTGACCGCCGAAATCAAGTACGCGGGCTACGATTCCATCATCCTGAAGGGCAAGGCCCCCAAGCCGGTGTACATCTTCGTGGACAACGACAAGGTGGAGATTCGCGACGCGTCGGACCTGTGGGGCAAAGGCTCGCTGGAGACCGAGAAAATTCTCAAGGACCGCCTCGGAGAGGAGTTCCAGATTGCCACCATCGGCCCGGGCGGCGAGAACGGCGTGAAGTTCGCCTGCATCACCCACGACTACGGGCGCCAGGCCGGTCGCGGCGGCGTCGGCGCGGTCATGGGCTCCAAGAACGTCAAGGCCATCGCCGTGCGCGGCAACAAGAGCATCCCCGTCGCCGACGTGCAGGCCTTCCGCAAGGCCGCCCGCGCCATGTACAAAGCCTGCAAGGAGAGCGCCAGCCTGCAAGTCTGGCAGCGCTACGGCACGGCGGGCGTAACCACCTGGTCCAACGAAATCGGCGCCTTCCCCACCCGCAACTTCTCCAGCGGCCAACTGGAGGGCTACGAAAACCTCAGCGGCGAGGTCATGCGCGAGAAGATCGTCATCACCGACAAGGGTTGCTTCGGCTGCCCAAGCCCCTGCGGCAAATGGTCCCACGTCAAGAAGTACGGCGTGCGGGTGGAGGGACCCGAATACGAGTCCACGGCCCTCCTCGGCGGCGACTGCGCCCTCACCGACATAGAAGACGTGGCCTACGCCAACTACCTGGCCGACGACCTGGGGCTGGACTCCATCTCGGCGGGCAACGTCATCGCCTTTGCCATGGAGTGCTACGAGCGCGGCATCCTCACCGATAAGGACACCGACGGTATCCGCCTCACCTTCGGCAACGCGGAAGCCGTCTTCGCCATGCTCAAGAAGATCGCCTACAGGGAAGGCATCGGCGCGGCACTGGCCGAGGGCGTGAAGCACGCATCCCAGGTCTTCGACAAGGGAAGCGAAGCCTTCGCCATCCAGGCCAAGGGCATGGAGTTCAGCGGCTACGAATCCCACAACGCCCCGTCCATGCTGCTGTCGTACATGACCTGCGACGTGGGCGCCCACCACAACCGCTCGTGGGCCATCACCTACGACATCCAGACCGGGCGCGACACCGTTACGCCCGACAAGGCCGAGCGGGTCATCTACCTCCAGCACGTGCGCCCGCTGTTTGACGCCCTGGGCGCGTGCCGCCTGCAGTGGGTAGAGTTGAGCCTGGACCTCAACCTGTACGTGCCCACCATCGCCGCCCTCACGGGCCTGAAGCGTTCATGGGACGACCTGCTGAAGATTTCGGAGCGCATCTGGAACCTCACGCGCCTGTTCTGGTTCCGCGAGGTGCCCGGCTTCGGGCGCGATTGGGACATGCCCCCTGCGCGCTTCTACAAGGAGCCGGTGGTGAGCGGCCCCACCAAGGGCAAGGTCATGGCGCTGGAGGATGTGGAGCGCCTGCTGGACATGTACTACGAGCAGCGCGGATGGGATGCCAACGGTTGGCCAACGCCGCAGAAACTGGAGGAACTTGGCCTGACCGAATTCGCCGCTGCGGTCTAGAGCAATGGCCACCGTTGAACTGATGGGCATTCTGCGCGAGCACGCCAAGGCGGGGCCGGAGCAACTGGGCCCCGCCGAGGGCAAGACCGTGGCCGACGTCATCCAGGCGCTGGGCTTGCCCGCAGACCTGGTGGCGTTCGTGATGGTCAACGGCCGACAGCGGCCCAAGACCTATGTGATCCAACCGGAAGACCACGTTATCCTCATTCCGCTCATCGGGGGAGGCTGACGTGTAGGAGCGGCGGGCCGACCGAGGGCGCTCGGCCCGCCTTTCTCTCCCTTTTTCCGCGCCCGAATTCCAGTTCTCCAAAGGAGGTCTATATGGCCACAACTGCCAAAACCAAGGTGCGAAAACTTCCAGTCCCAGGCCCCAAGGCGCGGGCCCTGCTGGAGCGCGACGCCCGCAACGTGTCGCCCTCCTACACGCGCTCGTACCCCTTCGTCATGGAGCGCGGCAAGGGCACCGAAGTCTGGGACGTGGACGGCTACCGCTACCTGGACTTCAACGCGGGCATCGCCGTCAACGCCACCGGCCACAGCCACCCGGACGTAGTCCGCGCCATCCAGGAGCAAGCCGCCAAGTTCATCCACATGTCGGGCACCGATTTCTACTACCCCGTGCAGATTGAACTGGCCGAGAAATTGAACGCCCTGGCCCCCGGCGATGAACCCAAGCAACTCTTCTTCACCAACTCGGGCACCGAATCCATAGAGGCCGCACTGAAACTGGCGCGCTACTACACCCGCCGCCCGCGCATGATCGCGTTCATCGGCGCTTTCCACGGGAGAAGCATGGGGTCGCTGTCCCTCAACGGCTCCAAGGCGCTGCACAAGGCCGGGTTCGCGCCTCTGGTGCCCGAGGTAACGCACACACCCTACGCCTACTGCTACCGCTGCCCCATGGGCAAGACCTACGGCCAGTGCCGCATAGACTGCGTCCGCTACCTGGAGGAGGTCGTCTTCCAGCGGCTGGTTCCGCCCGAGGAGGTCGCCGCCATCTTCGTGGAACCCATCCAGGGCGAGGGCGGCTACATCGTGCCCCCGCCGGAGTTCCTGCCCATGCTCCGCGAAATCGCCGACAAGTACGGGATACTCTTGGTGGCCGACGAAATCCAGACCGGCTTCGGGCGCACGGGCAAGATGTTCGCCGTGGAGCACTGGGGCGTCGTCCCCGACATCCTGGCCGTGGCCAAGGGCATCGCGTCGGGCATGCCCCTGGGCGCCATGATTGCCCGCGCGTCGCTCATGACCTGGAAGCCCGGCTCCCACGGCAACACCTTCGGCGGCAACCCCTTGTCCTGCGCCGCCGCGCTGGAGACCATCCGCCTGATTGAGAACGGCTACATGGACAACGCCGCCGTCATGGGTCGGCGCATGCTGGAAATCCTGGAGGAGCGCCGCCACAAGCACCCCTCCATCGGCGACATCCGCGGCAAGGGGCTGATGGTCGGCGTAGAACTGGTGAAGAATCAGGAAACCAAGGAGATCGCGCCCAAATTCCGCGACGACGTGGTGACGAAAGCCTTTGAGCATGGGCTGCTCATCCTGGGGTGTGGCCCCAGCACCGTGCGGTTCATGCCGCCGCTCAACATCAGCCAGGAGCACCTGGACGAGGGCCTAGACATCTTTGACGAGGTGCTGACCCTCGCCGAGCGCGAGGCGGGATTCGTGTCGTAGCGACCCCGCCCCTCGCCCGAACGCTCACAAACCCTCTATCCACGAATCACACGAGTAACCGCAAGAGCCCATTCGTGCGGATTCGTGTGATTCGTGGATGAATCTTCTCACCCGTCCGGCCGCCCGTACCGCTCCATGAACGCCCGCCGCGACATCCAGAACTCCCAATGCGTCAGGCCGGACATCCGCTTGCCCTTGAGCGACGCCGGGTTGAACGTCCAGATGATCCAGGTGGAATACAGGTTCTGCCACCAGCGGGCGAAGCGTTCCCCCCGCGTTTGCGCGTGGCGGGGCGCCGTCTCAAACCCCAACCTCACGAACAGCCGCTGTACCTGCTCCAACTCAGCCCCTCGCATGACCGCGCCTTCGCCGTGCACCGCCACAGCATCCGCATACTCCCCGCTCGTCGCAAGGAACTGCGCCAGCAGCCGGAGCGAGTGCACCATCCCTCGGTACATCTTCAGCGCCCAGTCCAGGTCCGGCCCCCCAGTCCCCATGCGGGGCAACCGCTCGTTCCACAGGTGGATTTCGCAGAGAAGATCGCCCGGGCGAATCGCCGTGCCATCGGAGAGGATGCGGGGCCGATCCGCCCGCGTGAGGCCGATGCGGAGAATGCACCCGGGATCGTCCGAAAACTCCACCACGCCCAGCGAGCGCCGCAACAGGGTATCAATCAGCCGAATCCCCGCACGCGCCGCCGCCTGCAACACGGCCCGGATTCTCCGCGCCCGCCGGCCTACCGCCGGCCTTCCACGTCGGGGCCAGGCTTGCCGGGCACCTCGTGGCAGGCGCGGCATCGCGCCTCGTACACCTCCGCCGCGCCCACCATGATGACGGGGTCGTCGTAGTTGGCGGGGCGGCCGTTAATGAGCCGCTGGGTGCGACTGGCCGACCCACCGCAACGCACGCAGATGGCCTGCAACTTGTCCACCACCTCGGCCTGGGCCATCAGCAGGGGCATGGGGCCAAAGGGTTCGCCGCGGAAATCCATGTCCAGCCCGGCCACAATGACGCGCTTACCCCGGTCGGCCAGTTCGGCGCACACGTCCGCGATGCTCCAGTCAAAGAACTGCACCTCGTCCACCGCCACCACGTCGGTGTCGTCCTCCACCAGCGCGAGGATGTCCGCCGCCTGCCGCACGACCCGCGCGTCAAAGTGCATCCCGTTGTGCGACGAGACCTTCTCGGCGTTGTAGCGCGTGTCCAGGGCAGGCTTGAACACCTGCACCTTCTGGCGCGCGATGGTGGCCCGCTTGACGCGGCGGATGAGTTCCTCGGTCTTGCCGCTGAACATGCTCCCGCAGATCACCTCAATCCAGCCGCCTGTGTGGGGATGGAACATCTCGGCCTCCTCCATGAAAACGAATAAGGCAGACCTTTTCGGGTCTGCCTTATCGGTACCGGGTCGCGTTCACGTGCAGATTCCCATCGCAAAGCGGAGAAGGCTAGGCCTCATCGGCTTGCGCTTCACCGCTCTCCGTGCCAGAATCCTGCGATTCCTTCTCCGCAAAGATCATACGGCGGCGGCGCTTGCGCTCTTCCTTCTCGCGGATGGCCGCTTCGGCGCGCTGCCGGGCCGCTGCCTCAAACTCCTCTTTCGCCTCAAGGCGCTTCACAAAGCGGTCCACTTGCCCCGCCGTGTCCACAATGCGCTGCTCGCCCGTGAAAAACGGGTGGCACACATTGCACAGGTCGGTGTGAATCTCCGGCTTGGTGGAACCGGTTGTCCACGTATTGCCACAGGAGCAAATGACCTTCGCGTTGGGATAGTATTTCGGATGAATGCCCTTTTTCATAGACCTACTGCCTCTCCGGGTACACGCTCACGCGCTTCCTGTTGCCCCTGATATCCTCAAACCTCACGTAGCCGTCAATGGTGGCGAAGAGCGTGTAATCACCGCCCATGCCCACGTTCTGCCCAGGGTGAATCTTCGTGCCGCGCTGGCGCACGAGGATGGTCCCGGACGATACCAACTGCCCGTCAAATCGCTTCACACCAAGGCGCTTGGCCTGGCTGTCGCGTCCGTTGCGGCTGGAGCCGCCTCCCTTCTTGTGAGCCATGTCCTAACCCTCCTACCGGCTACGCCTCAATGCGGTCAATGCGCAGCCGTGTGAATTCTTGCCGGTGGCCCAATTTCCGCCGATACCGCTTCTTGGGCCGATACTTGAACACCAGAATCTTGCGGTAGGCGTCCTGCAGAGTAACGGTAGCCTCTACCTTGGCGCCTTCCACGTTCGGATTCCCAACCTTTACGCCCTTATCCGTCGCCACGAGGAGAACCTTGTCCAGGCTGACCTTCTCGCCAACGGCAAAGGGCAACTTGTCCACTTCAATCGTCTGACCGACTTGGACTTTGTATTGCTTTCCGCCGGTCTCAACAACCGCGTACACGACTCATACCTCCGCGAGACATCTGGATTGCGCAGCATACCGGGGCAATCTGCTTCGCAACCCGCGAAAACCTATTATAGAACAATCCAAGAATATGTCAAAAACGCCCCCCGCCGCGTTCTGCCTTGTGTTGGCGAGCAAGGTCCAACGCACTTCCGGAAGTGCGTCGCACTTGCTACCGTGCGGCGACCGACAGACTTTGGAACCGAGCCCCGCCGCGGGACACGCCTCCCCACTTCGTCGGCGTCATCGCCAGGGGGCGCGCCACTTCTTGCCCATCCCAGGGTTGTAGGTTAGAATGGCGTCGCGAGAACAAAACCGGAGGCGTCATAGGCGTGTTTCGCTCTGTTGCGTGGATCGCAATGGCCTACCTGATGGGCTCCACACCCACATCGTACCTCGCGGGGCGCTGGCTCAAAGGCATAGACCTACGCCGCTACGGCAGCGGCACCGTCAGCGGCACGGGCGTGTACTACCACGTCTCGCGGCCCGCCGTCGTCCTGGTCGGCCTGCTGGACATCGCCAAGGTGTGGCTCCCAACGTGGCTGGGCCTGCGCTGGGGGTTGGGCCTGGGCGCGGCGCTAGCGGCGGGGCTGGCCGCCATGATCGGCCACAACTGGCCCATCTACCTCAACTTCCACGGGGGGCGCGGTCATAGCAGCATCCTCGGCCTCATGCTCGCGGTGTTCCCCTGGGCATTCCCCTGGCTCCTGGCGTTCATGGCCGTGGGGCGGCTCGTGGGGCAGACGGCGCTCTTCTCGCTGGCAGGCATCGCCACCTTGCCCTTCCTCGTCGCCTTCGCGGGGCAGCCCTCGGCGGTCGTCTGGGCCAGCGTCGCCATGCTGGGCATCACCATCGCCAAGCGGCTGGAAGCCAACCGCCGCCCTCTGCCCCCGCCAGGGCCGGAGCGCCGCCGCGTCCTGCTGCGCCGCCTGCTTCTGGATCGCGATGTGTCCACGCGGGACGCCTGGGATCAGCGCCGGCCCGCCGACACAGCGCAACCGCCCGCAGAAAAGGAGAACCCATGGCCCGAATCGCAGTCGTAACCGATAGCGCCGCGTGCATTCCCGAGGACCTGCGGCGCGAGTACAACATCCATGTCGTGCCGTTTGAGTTGGTGTGGAACGGCCGGAGTTACCATGACGGCGTGGACATCACGCCCACCGAGGTGTACCGGCGCCTGCGGGAACTGCGGGATGAAAACTCCTGGCCCACGACCTCGCAGCCGGCCCTGGGCACGTTCGCCAACCTGTACGCGGAGTTGAGCACGCAGGCGGATGGGATCGTGTCCATCCACGTCCCCGACGAACTCAGCGGCACGCTGCACACGGCCCGACTTGCCGCCGAGCAGGCGGCGACGGTGCCTGTGCGGGTCATTGACGCCCGCACGGCGGCCATCGCCGAAGGGTTCGTGGTGCTGGCTGCGGCGCGCGCCGCGGCCGCCGGCAAGAACCTGGAGGAAGTGGCAGCGGAAGCGGAAGCCACCATCCCCCGCGTAGGACTCTACGCCACCCTGGAAAGCCTTGAGTACCTGCACCGGGGTGGGCGCATCGGCGAGGCGGCGGCCATGTTGGGCGCGCGCCTGCGCATCCACCCCATCCTCTACCTGGCCGAGGGCCGTGTCAAGGTCGCCGGCGTAACGCGCAACCGACGCCAGGCGCTGGAGCGCATCCTGAATCTCATGGAGGAGCGCGTCGGCAGTCGCCCGATGTGCGCCGCCGCCTTCCATGCCGACGCCGCCGACGACGCCGTATGGATAGAGGCCAGGGTGCGCGAACGGTTTGACTGCCAAGAGTTCTACGTTACCGAGTTCACCCCCGTCATGGGGGTGCACACCGGGCCGGGCGTCATCGGCCTGGCCTTCTGCGCACGAGATAAATCAAGCAGAGACTGACTTTACAGGAGGGAAACATGCCAACCGAGCAAGAGATTCGCGAAGCGTTGCGTCCCGTGATAGACCCGGAGATCGGGATGAGCGTCGTGGATTTGGGCATGATCCGCGAGGTCGTGGTTCAGGGCGACCAGGTGGAGATCAAGATGGTGCTGACTGCGCCGTTCTGCCCCCTGGCCAACTTCCTCACCGAGCAGGTGCGGCTGGCAGCGGAGTCCGTGCCCGGGGTCAAGGAGGCGAAGGTTACCCTGCTCCAGGAGCGATGGGATCCCTCATGGATGCAGCGGTAGAGCCTCTGCGCCCGCGCAGAGACGCGCCTATGCCGAAGTCCGCGTTATCGGAGGCGGTTCCACCTATACCCCCGAACTCATCCGGGGGTTGCGGGACAGCCCGCGGACGTTCCCGCCCGCCTACGGCTCCACCATCGCCTTCGCCACCGCGCCCGACTCCGCAGCGCGGAACGCCGCGTCGGCCTGATCCAGGCCCACCGCCATCCCCACCAGCGCCTCGGCGTCAACGGTGCCGCTGGCGATGAGCCGAATGCCGATGTCAAACTCGCCCGCGTAGTAGATGAACGAGCCGAGAATCTCCAACTCCCTGCGCGCCACCGCCATCGGCACCACCGGCGCAGGGCGTGTGGAGAGGCCCACCAGCACGACCCGTCCGCCGCCCCGCACCAGTTCCACCGCCTGCTGCACCGTGGCGCCCACGCCCGCCGTCTCAAACACCACGAGCGGCCCCTGGCCTGCCGGTGTGAGCGCGCGAATCCGCTCCAGCGCGTCAGCATCGCGCCCGTTGAAGGTCGCCTCGGCCCCCATCCGGCGCGCCAGGGCCAGTTTCTCGGGCACGATGTCCACGGCGAACACGCGCGCCCCCGCCACCTTCGCCGCGGCCACGGTCAACAGCCCGATGGCCCCGCAGCCCAGGACGGCCACCGTGTCGCCCACCCGCACGCGCCCCCGCCGCACCGCGTGCACCGCCACCATGAGCGGCTCCACCAGCGCGGCTTGGCGATACGACATCCCGTCGGGGATACGCCACACGAATCGGGCGGGAACCTTCGCATATTCCGCCAGCGTGCCCGGCCAGTTGATCGCCATGCCCACGCGGTTCACGCACAGGTTGGGCAGCCCTTCGCGGCAATAGATGCACGCACCGCAGGAGAAATTCGGCTCCGCCGTTACGCGGTCGCCGGGCGCCAGGCCCTGCACGCCTTCCCCCACCGCCGCCACATCGCCCGCGAACTCGTGGCCCAGAATCTGCGGGTAGTCCGCAGGACGGTCGCCTGTGTACATGTGCAAATCAGACCCGCAGATGCCCGTGGCCCGCACCCGAACGACGACCTCTCCGGGGTCAGGCTCCGGTTTGGCCACGTCGGCCTGGCGGATGTCGCGCGGGCCGTAGAGCAAAGCCGCTTTCATCTCACGCAAACCTCCCCACTGCCGTTCAGACCTGCCATCCCGCCAGCAGGCCCTCGTAGATGGCGTTGACCAGGCGGCGCGGCTGCACGGCGTCGCCCACCACGTGCACGGGCACGTCCAGCGAGGCGAGCGCGTCGGCCAACGAGCGTTCGGCCTGGGCGCCCGCCGCCAACACGATCACGTCGGCGGCGAAGAGCGCGGGTCTGCCATCGGCAAACTCGCAGGCCAGCCCCTCTTCGGCCACTTCCTTCGCCCGACACGCCGCGTACCCGATGACTCCGGCGCGCTCCAGTTCCTCCAGCAGGTCAATGCGCGTCGTCGGCTCCACGTCGGGCGCGATTCGGTCCAGCATCTCCACCATCGTAACGCGGTTGCCCCGGGCGGCCAGGTACAGCGCCGTCTCGCAGGCCACCAGCCCCGCGCCGATCATGGCCACCGTCTTGCCCTGCACGTCGGCCTTGCCGCCGAGCACATCCCACGCCGTAACCACGCGCGCATCGTCCAGCCGCTGGATGGGCGGGCGGAGCGGTTTGCCGCCCGTCGCCACGATGACCGCATCGGGCTTCTGGGCCGCCACGTATTCGGGCGTAACGTCCACGCCCAGGCGCACCTCCACGCCCGCCTCGCGCAATTGCCGCGTCAGCGTGTCGTGAAGCCAGAGAATCTTCTCCTTCCCGGGCGGGCGGCTGCTCAACATCATCTGCCCGCCCAGTTCCGCGCCGCGCTCGCAGAGGACAACGCGGTGGCCGCGACGCGCCGCCGCCCATGCCGCCTCCATGCCCGCAGGCCCTCCGCCCACCACCAGCACACGCTTGGGGGTCGGCGCGCGTGCGAAATCGTCAAACACCTCCTCGCGCCCCAGGAACGGGTTCACCGTACAGCGGATGGGGATGCCGTCCACGCTGCGCGACTTGGAGCACACGTTGCACGAGATGCAGCGGCGGATGCGGTGCGCCTGGCCGTCGCGGGCCTTGTTCGCCCACTCGGGGTCGGCCAGCAGGCCGCGCCCCAGCACCGCGAAGTCCATCTTGCCCGCGGCGATGGCCTCATCGGCGAATGCCGGCTCGCGGATGACGCTGGCGGCCAGCACAGGCACGTTCACCACCCCGCGAATGCCCTCGGCCAGGTACAGTTTCCAGCCTTGGGGGAACCGCATCGGCTCTATCTGCTTGTGGTGAGCCGCGGGGAACGCCGCCGAAATATGCAGCGCGTCCAGGCCAGCCTGCGCCAGCATTTTCGCCAGCGCCTTGTACTCATCCTGGGTGTTGCCCCCTTCCACGAAGTCGTCGCCGTTGATGCGCATCCACAGCGGGAAGCCCCGCCCGACGGCCTGGCGCACGGCGGCGATGACCTCCAGCGCAAACCGCGCGCGGCCCTCTAGCCCGACCCCGTACTCGTCGGTGCGGCGGTTGGTGTACGCCGACAGAAACTGGCTAATCAGATACCCGTGCGCGCCGTGAATCTCAACGCCGTCAAATCCCGCCCTGACTGCGCGCGCCGCAGCCGCCGCGAAGCATCGCACGATCTCCTGAATCTCGTCCACCGACAGCGGCCTTGGCGTGGGACGTCCCGGAGCCACCGGCACATCCGACGGCCCCACCGGCGTGCCCCCGCACAGGTGCGGGGCGGTCAGCGCGCCCACGTGGTTGATCTGAATGGCCGCCTTCGCGCCGTACCGCTGGATCGCCTCGGCCAGCCGGTTCAGCCCTGGGATGAACTCATCGCGGTCTATGCGGTTATGCGCCACCGCGCCCCGGCCTTGCGGATACTGCACGGTGGTGTTCTCCACGATGATGAGGCCGGTGCCGCCGCGCGCACGCTCGGCATAGTGGCGGATCATCCGCTCCGTTACGCCGCCTGTGTCCGAGGCATAGTTGGTCCCCATGGGCGACATCACGATCCGATTGCGAATCTCCATGCGGCCAATGCGCCCCTGGCTGAAGAGATGCGGATACGGACTCTGCATCTGCGCCTCCCGAAAGAAGAATGCGGGCCAGGCGCCAGGCCCGGCCCGCAACGCCGCCCTACAAGTCGGCCAGCGTGCCGTCCACTTCCGAGTCGGGCACGTCAAAGACGGTGTTGTGGGGCGGAAGCGGCTCTTCCAGCATGTACTCCGGCAGGCGGTCGTCCGCCGACGTGAACCCCGCCCGACGGTTGAATTCCAGTTCCAGTTTCAGCACCGTGCGGTTCATGCGCTCCAGGTCTTGCACCGTCCAGCCCCACCCGAATCGGCCGTTGATGAGATCCACCATCAGTTGCGGGTCGGCGAAGACGGGCGGTCGCGCGAACAGGCACAGGCCGGTGTAGTCCAGCATCGCCGCGCCCAACTGCAACTTGCGCGACTCCGCCCGCTGGCCCTCAACCCCGAGCGGGTTCACCGTGGCCCGCGAGCCGAAGGCATTGCCCGCCGTGTGGTCCGCGCCCATAGGCGACGTGGCATAGGTTACACCGTTGCCCTTGAGCGCGCGCGGGTCGTAGGCTGGCATGGCTTGCCCCTTCACCGCGGGGATGCGCTTGACCCCCAGGACGCGCCCCGTAACAACCGCGCCCTGCCCGATCATCTTGCCGACAACGCTGCCCTTGGCCACCTCCTGTAACAGCGCCACGAAACTATCCTTGTCGCCAAAGCGCGCCAGCCCGGCCTCGGCGGCAACGCCCAGCGCGGCGCCTGTCTCTATCGTGTCCAGCCCCAGGTCGTTGCAAATATAGTTGAGTTCCGCCACCTCGTCCAGCGTGCCCAGGCCCAGGTTGGAGCCGAGCAGCCCGATGGTCTCGTACTGCAGCGTTGCGACGATGGGCTTGCCACCCTCGTCCACGAACACGTTGCAACAGGCGATCACGCAGCCGGGCATGCAGCGCGTGCCCACCTGCCCGCCTCGGGCCAGCGTAACCTCGCGCAGGTGCTCGCCGCGCAGGTTCTCGGCCTCCTCAAACCGCCCCTGGCGGAAGTTCCGGGTCGGAAACGCCCCCATCTCGTTGACCGCGCCCACGATGGACGCCGTTCCATACAGGTGCGACGACCCCTTGTGGCCGGTCTTGGGGCTATTCCACAACTCCTGCCCGAAGCGACGGGCCGCCGTGCGGAACAGTTCCGGATTGGCCAAGGCTGCGGGGCCTGCGTTCCCTGCGTCCAGCACCAAGGCTTTCAGGCCCTTGCTGCCCATCAGCGCGCCCAGGCCCCCGCGAGCCGCTTGGCGACTGACCTGGTCGCCCTCGCCGGTGCACGCGATGCTGGCCGCGGCCAGTTGGCTCTCGCCGGCGGGGCCAATGCTCACGATGGTGCAGTTCGCGCCCCAGCGCTCGCGCGCGGCCGTCGTGGTGGCATACGTGCCGAGGCCCCGCCACTCGTCGGCAGGGAGCAATTCCACCTTGTCGGGCGAGACGTACAACTGGTACAGTCGGCCATCCGAAGGCTGGCCCTCCATGACGATGGCCTTGATGCCCAGCCGCCCCAGCACAATCCCGGCCGTTCCGCCCGCGTTGGCCTCCTTGACCCCTCCCGTCAGCGGGCTTTTGCCTCCCACCGACAGTCGCCCAGCGCTAGACAGGCTCGTGCCGCCCAGAAGCCCCGGCGCGAAGATCAGTTTGTTGTGCGGCCCCAGCGGTTCGCAAAGCGGCGGCACTTCCTCCACGAGGATTTTCGCAATGAGGCCGCGCCCGCCAAACTGCTCGTAGGATTCGGGAACGGGTTCCCACTTCGTCGTCAGATTGGTCATGTCCACCCGCAGGATTCTCACGTGCGTCCTCCTTATGTCAACATAGTCGCCTGTTGTGCGATCAGTACGCTGCCAACAAAAACGGCGTGATGGCCAGAGCCACCAGCATGGACAGCGAGATGGCGCCCGCCGCAAAATCCGTGTCCAGCCCCTCCATAGACGCGTACACCAACACCACGATGCCGATGGGCATCGCCGCGCCCATGGCTACGGCGGCCCGTTCCAGCCCCTGCAGCCCGAAGGCCGCCACCAGCGCCTGCCCCGCCAGCCAGCCTCCCGCGATGCGCAGCGCCACCGCGACGAGCATGGGCCTCCACCTGGAAAACCGCAGTTCAATGAACGCCCCCAGCGTGAGCATGGCGAGAGGCCCGTTCGCCTTGGACACCGGCTCCAGAATCTGCACCAGCCACGCCGGCAGCGACAGCCCCGCCAGGTTCACCGTGATGCCCAGGATGTTCGCCCAGAACGTGGGCAGCGCAAGCACGCGCTTGAGCGCGGCCTGCCACGCCGACGACGCATGGGTCCCGTGCCGCGTCGCCGTGTAATAGGCGTAACTGTTGCCCACCAGCGAATTGCCCAGGTCAAAGGCGGCCAGCCGACTGATTCCCTCCGTCCCGTAGAACGTCAGGAAGAACGGCACCAGGAAGAAGCCGATATTGCTCACCATGGTGCTGATGACAAGCACGCCGGCCACCGGCTTCTCCAGGCGCATCGCCCTGGCCGCAAGGCGGGCCAGCGTCTGCAAGACCAGCGGAATGGCCGCGCCGCAGAAACTCAAAACGAGAATGCTGCCGGCGGCCAACTCGGCCCGCGCCAACGACAGGAACAGCAGCGACGGCAGCGTGGCGTTGATAATGACGCGGGCCATCGTGTGCCCGTCGTCGGGACGCAGGATGCGGGCCTGCCGAAACAGGAAGCCCGCGACCATCCACGTCAATATGGGCAGTGACTGACTCAGAACGGCAGCCATCAGCCTCCGATCTGCACCGGCAGGCCCGTCTCTCCCGATTTCATGATCGCCAACACCACCTCAAGCGTGCGGCGCGCGTCTCGCCCGGTTGTCCGGGGTTCTTCCTCCCGTCGCGCCACCCGGCAGAAGTGGCGTATCTCCTCCCGCAGCGGGTGCACCGGCGTAACGCCCAAACGGTCCACCTGCAAAGGCCACTGCCAGCCCGCCTTTTCGGCGTCCGGATACCACACGTGGCGCATCTGCGGCAGGGTCAGCGAGCCTTTGGTGCCGAAGAAGTAGTAGCAATCTTCCGGCGAATAGAAGAAGTAGGGATTCTCCCACGGCGAGGTGGTGGACTCATAGGCCCAGATGGAAGGCACACAATCCGAAGTCGTGATTGTGGCCACCACATCGCCCTGCAGCCGCAGGGAGATGGCGATGGTGTCCTCCACCTCAAACCCGCGCGTCCGGTTGGACGTTTCGGCGAAGACGCGGGTTACCTCGCGCCCGCAAATGTAGCGAATATCATCCACGTCGTGGATGGTATTGATGAGCAGCGGGCCTCCGCCGGTAGCCTTCCGCGTCCGCCAAGTCGCCTGGTAGTACTCCTTGGGCTTCAAGATCGTCCACAGCACGGCGATAGCCGTCAAATCGCCCAGCGCGCCGCCCTGCACCATCTCCCGCGCCCGCGCCACGAACGCCGAGAACCGCCGGTGATGCCCGATGAGCAGCGGCGTGCCGCTCTGATCGGCGGCGGCGATGATGCGGTCGGCCGCCTCTAGCGTGGGCGCGATGGGCTTCTCCAGTAGCACCGGGATGCCGCGCTGCAGGCACTCCACGGCGACCGGCTCGTGCTGGTCGTTGGACACCACCGCCACGACGCCATCCAGCCGCTCCTTGTCCAGCATCTGGCGGAAGTCCTGGTAGAAGCGCGCGCCGACATCCTCGGCCACCTGGCCCCGCTCGGGGATCAAGTCCGACGCCGCCACAAGTTCCGCTTCGGGCAGAGTCGCCGCAATCTGCAAGTGGTTGACGCCAAACCCCAGCCCGATAATGGCGATGCGAGTCCTCTCAGCCATGCGCCCTCCTTGGCCCGGCCTAGATCTTCACCATGACTTTGCCGCCCTCGCGATTCGCAAGGCTGCGAACGGCCTCGGCGGCCTGTTCCAGGGGATAGCGCGCCGTGATCATCGGCGTCATATCCAGGCGGCCGCTGGCCATCAGTTTGATGATGTTGCCGAACGTGCCCCATCCGGTATGGCCCAGGCTGCCGAAGGACTGGCTGCCGGTATCCTGATACACCGTGATGCTGGTGGGCACGGCTCCGGCGCGGCGGCCTAGGTGCACCACCTTCGCGCCCACCGCCAGCGACTGCTCAATCTCGGGCAGGGTGGCTTTGGGAACGCCGGCGGCTTCCACCTGCACGTCTGCGCCCTCGCCGTGGGTCAGTTCCAGCACAACCTCATGGGGGCTGGAGCCTTGCTCGGCCAGCGCCTGGGGATTGTACACATAGTCGGCGCCGAACCGCTGCGCCAATTGGCGCCGCGACTCCGTTACCTCAAACACGATGATCTTGGAGGCGCCCGCCAGCCTGGACAGCGCGATGCTGGTCAGACCGATGGGGCCAGCGCCGTACACCACGACAACCGCGCCTGGCAGGAACCCGCCCGCCCGCGTGAACAAGCCATTGTAGGAGATGCCGGTGGGTTCTACCAGCGCGCCGGCTTCGCATGCCTTATCCTTGTCGCCGTACACCGCCAGCAGACTGTTGATGCTCCACACATACTTGTCGCGCATGGCCACGTACTCGGCGAAGGCGCCGTTGGTAACGAAGCCAAAACGCCCCATGTTGCGACAGTGATTGTACAGCCCGCGGCGGCACGAGGAGCACTTGCCGCACCAGTGCAACTGCTCTCCGGTAACCAGGTCGCCAACTTTGAAATCCGTTACCTTCTCGCCCACGCCGACCACCTCGCCGGCGAACTCGTGCCCGATGACCACCGGCAGCCTCGTCCAACTGGGGTAGATGAGGTAGCCGTCCTCGTCGGTCTCGTATAGGTGCAAATCGGACCCGCAGACGCCGCAGGCGCGAACCCGGATGAGCACGTCTTCGGGACCGACCTCTGGCTCTGGGATGTCCTTGACCTCCAGAGTCGTGTAGCGCCACACGTTGCTCCCCTTGCGGGCGATACGGGTCCGCCGCTCCGTCTCGGTTACCGGGTAGTCAGGACGCGGGGCAAACTGCCCGTCCAACACCAACGCTCGCATGGCATTCTCCTTGTCGTCTGTCGTGCGAATGAGAGCAAATCGGGGGTTGCGCGGCGACGCGGGCAGGTCTGCGATGCGACGTCGGCGCGAGTGCGTTGGTATCTGCGACGCGGCTGCGATGCGGCTTCCACGGCGCGTCGTCGCGCAACCCTGCAGCCCTGGCGATGATGGGCGACGGAGAAGGGCTGCTCCCGCGGCGGATCCGGTGCGATGAGAACGTCAGCGCCGCGGCTCGTAAGCGATTTTGGGCCTCATCATGGCGGGTAGGCGATGGTGTAAAGGTGCTTGCCGCCGCGGAAAGGCCCCTTCAGGACCGCCTCAATCTCCTCTGGCGTGCGCATGGACATCTTGTCGGCGGGCGGCAACTGGCCGGCCGGGAACCGCGTCAGGATGTCGTTGATGAGGCGCACCATGTAGTCAAACAGCGCGTTGAGCCCGGCCTCGGCCTTGGACGGGTCGGCCAGCGACGGCTTGCCCACCACGCCTTCCGGCGTCATGATGACCTCTATCCCGCCGAACCCGATCTGCTCGTGCCCCTTGATGGGCGCGTGGTACACCTCGCCGCCTTTGTCCACGTGTCCGGGCGGCATGAAACCCTTGTGCTCGGTGTCCACCGCCTTCTCCAACTTCACCATTTCGGGGAACAGGGCCATGGAGTACGAGCATTCGGCTTCATCGGCGTGGCGGAATGGCGTGTCAAACGGCCCCCCGTGCTCCTTGTCCTTCAGGTAATCGTGAATCACCGTGGGCCAGTGCAGCGAGATCAACAGGCACGGCACCTGGTACTTCTTGGCGAACTGGTGCAGCGCCAGCGGGATGACCTCTTCCTGCCCGTGGCCGTTGAGGAGAATCTGCTTGCGGAAGCCGGTGTTCCAGAACCCGGCGATGATGGCCCGCAGGTAGGCGATGAAGGTATCCTCGGGCACTACCACCGTCCCCGGCATCCCCAGATGATTGAAGGGGTGCGAACCGTACCAGACCGGCTCGGCCACGGTGCAGCCGGTGGCCTCGGCCACCACCTCGGCCATGCGCGCGGCCAGGAACGTGTCCTCGCCGAAGGGCTGGGCATCGCCATGCTGCTCGGTGCTGCCCACGGGGATGATGATGATGTCGTTGGTCTTCAGGCGCTCCTCAACTTCCGCCTTGGTCATCGTCTGGTAATAGATGCCATGGGGTTTATCCATGTGGCCGCCACTCGGCGGCAGTTTCCATTTCGGCATGAATGCCTCCTTTGCGCTCGCGCGGGTGCCGACGCTGCGGCCCCGACGGGGAAGCCCGCCAGGCCGCAGCGCCAGGCGCTATTCGGAACTATACAACCGGAATCCGCAGGTCTTCGGCGTTGCGCTCGGTTTGCTTCAGGTGCGGATAGTACCTGCCAAGCATCTCCACCACGATGGCGGCCTGCTCGGCCATGCGCTTGCCCTCGGCCGCGGAGGTCATCTCGCCGTGCCCGCCAACCACGGAGTTGCCCGTCTTCAGGTGCACGGGAGCCGCAATGCGGGCGATTTCGGGCGCTTCGTACACGCGGATGAAGCCACCGGATCCGGGCGGGTTATCGGTGTGAACGTCAATGGGAACCTTCACCGCGGCGCGCAGGGCGGCGATCATGGGCAGTTGCAGGTCGCGCACGGGGTTGATGCTATCGGCGCCCAGGCTCTCCAGCAGTTTGAACGAGGCTGGGTTGCAGTGGCCCAGGTGCGCCGAGGTCTTGAAAATGATCTCCTTGGGCAGTTCGCCCTCCTTGCGCATCTCGTTGACCACCCACAGCATACCCTCGTCGTAGATGAGGAAACCGCGAACGCCCAGTTCAATGCCACGCTTGATGTCCTCAATACCGCGCAGCAGTTGCTCCATGCCGCGCAGGCGGTAACTGATGCGCACGCCCTGCGGCGAGAGCACCGTCGCGCCGGTGTCATAGGTCGCGCGCGGGCCGGTGGACATGAGCAGTTCCGCCCCGTAATCGTGGCACAGTTTCACGTACTCCTTGATTTCCTGCGCCGTGTGGCGGAACATGCCGTAGGTCTCGGTTACGCGGTTGATGGTGATGCCCATCTTGTCGGCCGTCTCCAGCAGGGCCGCAACCGCCGCCGAGGAGTTCACCGTCGGCACCTCAATGCGGAACGCGGCGCCGTCGGGGAATCGCGCGTCCGACGTGGGCAGATCCCACAGGTCGCCTTCTGGCAGGCCAATCTTCTTCATGAACTTCCGACTTGCTTCAAACATTTCGTTCCTCCTAAAGAATAATCCGAGTTTGGGTTACTTGCAGTGCTGCGGGAGCGGTGGCGAATAGACCCACACCAGTTTCAGCGGCTCGTCGCCGATGTTCTCCAGCCGATGCTTCTTGCCGATGGGCGAATAGATGGCAGTCTCGGACCCCACTTCCCACTCGCCCTCGCCCTCAATCACCAGTTTGGCGCGCCCGCTGATGATGAACATCACCTCTTCCGAGTCCTCGTGCACATGATCGGGGATCATGCTGCCGACCTCGGTAACGTTCAGCCCCATGGAAACGGCCTTGGTGCCTACGGACTTAGGGCTGAGGAGCAACTTAGATACGCGGGGAGGCGTCCGATATTCCCCCTCCACTTCGGCGGCTACAACGAAAGGACCTTTGTTCATGATTCACATCCTCCTGAAGTTATGTAAAATCCTGCGGCGCATGGGCAGTGTCCTACATCACTCACAGTGCAACGGCCCCTACGTCGCGCGCGATCGCCTCGGCCGTCGCCTTCACCGAAGGCGCGATCTCCTTTATCCGCTCCGGCGTCAGGCGAAAAGCCGGGCCGGCGACCGCCACCGCGGCGATGGGGTACCCTCGCATGTCCAACACCGGCGCAGCCACCGCGTTGATGCCCGCCTCGTGTTCCTGGAACGAGACCGCAAACCCCTGCTGGCGTGCGGTTTCCAGGTCTTTGAGCAAAGCCTCGCGAGTCGCCAACGTGCTCTCGGTGTAGCGGGTCAACTCGGCGGGGAGCAGCCTCTCCAACTCGTGAGGGGGAACAAAAGCCAGAAGCGCCTTCCCCGAAGCGGTAGAGTGCGCGGGAAGCCGCTGCCCGGGCCTGGCCGCCAGTTTGACCCGATGCGGGCTCTCTATCACCTCCAGGTAAACCACGCTGTTCCCATCCAGAACCGACAGGTCAACCGTCTCCTGGCACTCCTCCAAGAGGCGGTACAGATGAGGTCGGGCGCGCTGCTGGAGGTCGTTGTGCTCCAGGACGAGGAAGGCCAGTTCCAGAAGCCGCGTGCCCAATCGGTAGCGGCCGGTTTCGGGGTCGCGCTGGACGAAGCGTCTGGCTTCCAGCGTGCCGAGAAGCCGATGCATGGTGCTCTTGTGGATGCCCAGCCTCTCCGAAATGTCGGTCAGCGAAAGTTCCGGCTCGCTGTGGCTGAAGCACAGGAGCACATCCAGCGCCTTGGCGACTGTCCGCGTCTTCTCTTGTGCGGGTTCGTGTTTCTCTCGCATCGGCTTCCCCAGTCGCTCCCCGCATCGGGAGCGATGAGTTTCAATATTCAAAACTCGGTTTCATTTTCTATTATACGCACCTCCCCCGGCCTTGTCAAATTCCCGTATGGCGGATTCCGACACGGTCGCCTAACCCGCGCCCAAATCGCCGCGGCGCCGATGGCCAGCCGCCGGAAAATGCGCGGGCCCCGGCGGCATCACCGCCAGGGCCCGGCTCCCACAACCCGCAGCATCTCCCTTCACGGAGGACCGACCGACGCACCCCCCGCCTCAACGGGCACCGCGACCGGATGCAGGGGTGGCAGTCCATCCAGCACCCGCAGCACTTCTCGCGCCAGTTCTACCCCGATTCTCCCCTTCGCCTCCACGGTTGAGCCGCCGATGTGCGGCGTCAGGATCACGCGCGGATCCTGCAGCAGGCGCGCGTTCGTCGGCGGCTCCCGCTGGAAAACGTCCAGCGCCGCGCCCGCCACCCTCCCCTCGGCCAGCGCATCGGCCAGCGCGTCCTCGTCCACAATGCCCCCACGCGCGCAGTTAATGATGCGACACCCCGCCTTGACCAGGGAGAACTCGCGCCTGCCCAGCAGCCCGCGTGTGGAGGGAGTCGCCGGCGCGTGGATGGAGACGAAGTCCGACACGGCCAGCAGGGAATCCAGCGCCAGCAAAGGCACACCCATCTCCGCCGCCCGTTCTGGTGCGACCAGAGGATCCGTGGCGACGACCGTCATGCCGAACGCCATCGCGCGCCGCGCCACTTCCGTGCCGATCCGCCCCAACCCGACGATGCCCAACGTCTTGCCGTACAATTCTATGCCCTCAAACTCGTGCCGTTCCCAGCGGCCTGCACGGACGCTGGCATCCGCGCGGGGAATCTGTCGCGCCAGGGCCAACATCAGCCCCAGCGTGTGCTCGGCGACCGCGATGGCATTCCCACCCGGCACGCACACAACCGCTATGCCACGCCGCTGGGCCTCGGCCACGTCAATGTTGTCCACGCCGGTGCCCGCGCGGGCCACCAGCCGCAACCGCCGCGCATGGCTCAGGACCTCACGGCTGACGCGCGTCTGGCTCCGCACGATCAGGGCGTCGTAGGCCCCGATGATCTCGCACAAGCGGGCAGGTGGCCCAGGGTCGCACTGGTCCACGTGATGACACGCGCGCAACAGGCTCACCGCTTCAGGCGCGATGGCATCCGTAATCAGGATTCGCATCTCATGCCCTCCTCACGTCCGCGACCGCCGCCGCCAGCGCTTCCAGCGCCTCGCGGATGTCGGCTTCATGCACCCAGCCCATGTGAGCCAGGCGGATCGTCCGGTTTTTCACGTGCCCCGGAGCCAGCACCACCCCGTAGCGCTCCTCCAACACGCGCAGGAGCGCCTCGCCGGGGACATCTTCCGGGACCCAGGCCGCCGTTACCGTCGGCGACGCGCTCTCCTCGCGCGCCACGGGCCGGAACCCAAGTTGAGCCAGCCCGCGCCGCGTCATCTTCGCCAGTCGCCGATGCCGCGCGAAGGCGGCTTCCAGCCCCTCGGCCATGAGCGCCTTCAAGCCCGCGCGCAGGCCCTGCATCGCGCTCACGGCCGGGGTGAAGGGCGTTTCGCCTCGCTCGGCCCATCGCCGCGCCTCTCGCAAATCCCAGTAGGCGCGCGGCATCCGCGCCTGCTCCATGGCGCGCCACGCCCGCGGCCCCACCGCCAGCAACGCCAGCCCCGGCGGAGCCATGAGCGCCTTCTGCGACGCCGTGATCACCACATCGCAGCCCCACTCGTCGGCCTGCATGGGCATCGCGCCCACCGAACTCACGCCGTCCACCAGAATCAAGATGTCGGGAGACACCTGCCGCGCCGCAGCCGCAATCGCCTCCACGTCGCTCGCCACGCCGGTGGACGTTTCGTTGTGGGTCAGGAGGAGCGCTTTGGCCCCGCGCGTGGCGGCGAGCGCGGCCGCGACCTCCCGTGCGTCAGCCGGCCGCCCCATTGGGAATTCCACCATCGTAACCCGTGCGCCGAAAGTGCGGGCGATGCCGGCAAACCGCTCTCCGAAGACCCCTACGCTCACGGCCAGCACCTCGTCTCCGGGGGAAAGCACGTTGACGATGGCCGCCTCAAGCCCGCCGGTCCCCGACGCCGTGAGCGCCAGCACATCGCTGCCAGTCCCGAAAACCTCGCGCAGCGGCGGCTGAATCTCGGCCATCAGGCGATGGAACTCGCCGCCTCGGTGGCTGATCATCGGCTCCGCCAGCGCCTCATACACCTCCGGCGGCAGGGGTGTGGGGCCGGGTACACGCAGGTTCACAGCACACATCACGGCTCTCCGGGCACTTGGGGGAGCGAGCGGAGCGCTTCCCCCACCTTCTCGGCGGGGTACTCGTAGTCCTGGAGCCGCCCGGCCATGTACTCGTCATAGGCGGCCAGGTCAAAGTGGCCGTGCCCGCTCAGGTTGAACAGGATGGCGCGGCTCACGCCTTCCTCACGACACCGAATCGCCTCGTCCATCGCTGCGCGGATGGCGTGGGCCGACTCGGGCGCGGGCACGATCCCCTCCGTTCGTGCAAACTGAACCGCAGCCTCAAACACGGCCGTCTGACGATAGGCCACCGGCTGAACCACGCCGGCCTTCACCAAAACGGACAGGGCTGGCGCAACGCCGTGATACCGCAGCCCTCCCGCGTGGATTCCGGCCGGCACGAAGGTGTGCCCCAGCGTGAACATCTTGAGCAACGGCGTGAGGCCAACGCTGTCGCCGAAGTCATAGGCGCACGCCCCCTTGGTCATGGAAGGGCACGCGGTCGGCTCCACGGCCACAAAGCGAGTCCCCAAGCCCCTTGCCAGGCTCTCGCGAATGAAGGGGAACGCAAGCCCGGCGAAGTTGGAGCCTCCGCCCACGCACCCGATGACGACATCGGGGTAGTCATCGGCGAGCGCCAGTTGCTTGATCGCCTCCTCGCCGATGACCGTCTGATGGAGCAGGACGTGGTTGAGCACGCTGCCCAGAGAGTACTTGGTGTCCGCGTTCTGCGCCGCCACTTCCACCGCCTCGCTGATGGCGATGCCCAGGCTGCCGGGCGACTCGCGGTCCTGGGCCAGCACCTGACGGCCGGCCTCGGTCTCCTCGCTGGGGCTGGGCGTAACCGTCGCACCCCAGGCCTGCATCAGCGAGCGCCGGTACGGCTTCTGCTGATAACTGACCTTCACCATGTACACCTTGCACTCCAGGCCGAACAGCCGGCACGCCAGGGCCAGCGCGCTCCCCCATTGCCCTGCGCCTGTCTCGGTGGTGAGGCGTCGGACGCCTTCGGCCTTGTTGTAGTAGGCCTGGGCCACCGCCGTATTCGGCTTATGGCTGCCCGCGGGACTTACCGACTCGTTCTTGAAGTAGATTCGGGCCGGCGTCTGGAGCGCGCGTTCCAGGTTCCGCGCCCGCACCAGGGGCGTGGGCCGCCACAGCCGATACACCCGCTGCACCTCCGCGGGTATCTCAATGAACCGCTCCGCGCTCACCTCCTGCGCAATCAGCGCCATCGGGAACAGCGGGGCCAGGTCATCGGGGCCGATGGGCCGGCCCGTCGCGGGATGCAGCACCGGCGGCAGCGGCGCTGGCAGGTCGGGCACGATGTTGTACCACGCGGTCGGCATCTCGCACTCCTGCAGTAGAAACTTGACTTCGTCCATCGCTGCACCTCCTCACATGTGAATTCTCTGGGTTCACGGGCGAACCCAGGCATGCCCCCGCGAAAACAAAAAGGCCCTCGCCGAGGGGCGAGAGCCTTTTTCACCCGTGGTGCCACCCTCGTTAGGCTGGTGTAACAAAAAATCCGCCGTGATGGCGGATTCCACAAATAGCCAGCCTCACTCCTTCGCGGGTACGGGAGACAACCCCTGTCTCCGATACCCTCCGCTCAGATAACGGTAGCGGTTTCCGTCCGCGTCTACTGGCCAGCCGCTGTGGCCGGCGTTCGGGCGGCGACTCCCAGGTCCATTCAGTATCCGCGCAGACGTCGGACTCTCACCGTGCGCCGACTCTCTGTGTCCCGCTGTGATACCTACTCGTCCTGTTCACAGTCTTTGTTGGACGTTTTCGGTTTGTAAGTTCAGCCCAAGTATATCCAGCCGATGAGACCGTGTCAAATCGCAAGTTCCAACACACCTGACCTCGTGTTCTCCGCCATCGCCGGCGGAGCAACCCCGCGCCTACCCTTGCGCGTCAGCCGAGGTAGTCCCGCAACTTGCGCGTGCGCGTGGGGTGGCGGAGTTTGCGCAGCGCCTTGGACTCAATCTGGCGGATGCGCTCGCGGGTTACGCCCAGCCGCTGCCCCACCTCCTCCAGCGTGTGGCCCTGGCCGTCCTCCAGCCCGAACCGCATCGCCAGCACCTCGCGCTCGCGCTCGTTCAGCCCCTCCAGAATCTCCTGCATCTGCTCGCGCAGGAGTTGCAGCGAGGCCGCATCGGCCGGACCCGGCAGCGAGTCGTCTTCTATGAAGTCCCCCAGGTAACTGTTGTCCTCGGAGCCGACGGGCGCTTCCAGCGACATAGGCTCTTGGGCGATGCGCTGGATGCGGCGAACCCGGAAGGCGGCGCGGCGCAGGCGGCGCTCCAGGGCCTTGTCCATCTCGCCGCCGTTGGCCAGTGCCTCTTCTATCCGCACCCGGTCCTCCGGCTCCACAAACCCCATCTCCAGCGCCAGTTCCTCGGGCGTCGGCTCGCGGCCCAGTTCCTGCTGCAACGCCTGCGAGGCCCGAAACAGGCGGTTGATGGTCTCAATCATGTGCACCGGAATGCGGATGGTGCGCGACTGGTCGGCAATGGAGCGGCTGATGGCCTGGCGAATCCACCAGGTGGCGTAGGTGCTGAACTTGTAGCCCATGCCCGGGTCAAACTTCTCCACAGCACGGAGAAGGCCCATATTGCCTTCCTGGATCAGGTCCAGCAGCGACAGCCCCCTGCCCAGGTAGCGTTTCGCCACGCTCACCACAAGGCGCAGGTTGGCCTCAATCAGTTTGCGGCGGGCGACAGCGCCTTCGCGGATGGCTCGCCGGAGTTTGCGACGTTCGTTCGGCGTCAGTTGATCCTTCTCCGCCTCCAACTTGCGCCGGGCCTCCTCGCCCTTCTGGAGTTTCCGGGCCAGCCGCGCCTCCTGCGCCGTAGACAGGAGAGGAACCTGCCCGATCTCGCTCAAGTACATCCGAACGGGGTCGCCGCCCAGGTCGGGGGCAGACACTTCTACCAGCGCCCGCAGAGGCAAACGCCCTTCCTCGGCCCCCACGGCCTCTATTTCCTCCCAGGCGTCGGCGGCCTCGGTCAGGTCCAACTCCTCATCGGCCTCCAGTTCCAAATCCTCCAGTTCCTCTTCGTCCAGGGGAACTTCCACGGCTTCCAGGAGGTCCGAGAGTTCGTCGTCGGCCAAATCCACGTCATCATCCGGAGCCAGCCCCCCCGACATTCTGCCCGGAGTTGCCTTCTTCGGAGCGGAGTCGGCGCGGCCCGCGCGGGCGGGCGAGGAAGATGCCGCACGCCGGGATTTGCGCTTGGATGCACCAGACAGTTCGGTCGTGTCCATGATGTGGCCGTCTCCTGTCTCTATCGTGGTTAGGGTGTATTTTCCACCGAAACGCGCGCCTTGTCAACTGCCGCGAACGGGCATCAACCGCGAAGAAAGAGTGGGACGCGCTGGTCGCCTTTGGGGCCGAGGGCCTTCTGGACGACCGCCAGTTCCTGGGTGTGCTGGCCAATGGCAAGGGTGTACTGGGCAAGGGCTTCTTCGTCGTGCTGCTCTTCGGCATCCTGGCACAGGAAGCGCAGGTCGGCAAGCACGGTCTTGAGATACTGCTGGCGCAGGCGCAAGATAGTCTGGAGCACTTCAGCGCGCACCTGCTCGTCGGGCAGCGGCGGTAACGACGCCATCTGCTGGGCCAGTTCGGTCAGGTAGTCCTGCATGATCTGCGGAAGGCCGGCCCGAATCTCCGGCCAGGGCGTGCTCTGGGCGGCCAGCGGTTCCCAGATGTGCTCCAGAATGGCGCGGCTGCGCGGGTCGCGGAACTCGTCGGGTCGCGGCGGCTGCAATCCGGCCTCGGCCAGGGCCTGGCTCACCCAGGGCACCGCATCCGGTGAGCGCGAGATGAGGTAGAGCACGTAGTCCTCATACGTGGCGCGCTCGGTGCGGCCTGGCACCGGCACCTCGCCCTCGGGCTGCGGGCGGGCCTTGACCGCGCGCGCCGGCCGGCCTAGCACCTCGGCCAGGGTGCGCTCGTCCACATGCACCAGGCGCGCCAGCCGCTGAATGTAATGCTGGCGCTGGATGGGATCGCCCACATCCTGAAGGACGGGCTTCAGGCGCTGGACCGCTTCGCTCTTGCCCTTGGCCGTCGTAAGGTCCAGTTCGGCGGTTACAATCTGGAAGTAGTAATCTACAAGAGGCGTGGCTTGGGCCAAAAGCGTCGCCCAGGCATCGATGCTCTCGCGGATGATCTCGTCGGGATCCTTGCCCGGCGGCAGCGTAACGATGCGCAAATCCACGTTGAGGGTGGACTCAAAGCGGATGAGACCCGGGCCCACGGGCACAGGCTTCACGTCGCGGTCCAGCGTGGCGCGGGCGGTGTCCAGCCCCCGCAGCGTGGCCGCGCTCCCCGCCGCGTCCGAGTCCAGCGCCAGCGCGAACCGCTTGGTCAGCCGCGACAGCGTGCGCAGTTGCGTCTCGGTCAGCGCCGTGCCCATGGACGCCACCACGTTGGCGATGCCGTACTGGTGCGCCATGATGACATCCATGTACCCTTCCACGATGATGGCCTGATTCTGCTGGCGGATCGGCCCTCGGGCCAGGTCTATCCCGTACAGGACGCTGCCCTTGTCAAAGATGGGCGACTGCGGTGAGTTCATGTACTTGGGTTCGGAGCCGTCCAGCGAGCGCCCGCCAAAGCCGATGACGCGCCCGCGCATGTCGCGGATGGGGAACATCAGGCGGCCCCGGAAGCGGTCGTAGAACCCCTCCCCGCCCTCGCGCTGGATGATGAGGCCCACGGCCGCGATGTCTTCGTGGCGGAAGCCCCTGCCGCGCAGGTGATTTTGGAGCGCGTGCCAGTCGTTGAGGCTGTAGCCCAGTTGGAACGCCCGCCACGAGTCCGGCGTTACGCCGCGCTTTTCCAGGTAGGCGCGGGCGTGTTCGGCCTGCGCCGACGACACCAGAAGATCGTGGAAGTACTCGGCTGCGGCGGCGTTCACGGCAAAGAGACGCTCCTCTTGCTCCTGCTCGGCGGCCTTCGCGGGCGTTACCGGCTCCAGTTGGACGCCGGCCCGCGCCGCCAGGATTCGGAGCGCCTCGCCGAAGTCCAGGTTCTCGCGCTTCATGAGGAAAGTGAAGATATCGCCGCCGGTGCCGCACGCCCCAAAACAGTGCCACGACTGCGAGTCGGGGAACACGATGAACGAGGGCGTCTTCTCGGAGTGAAACGGGCACAGGCCCTTGTAGGTTCGCCCCGCCTTCTTGAGCGGCACGTAGCCCGAAATGAAATCCACGATGTCTATGCGGTTCTTGATCTCGTCCACCACGCCCATGGCCAGACCCGTCCCTTCCCTTGGGACTGAATGATACCTTGAGGCAGGGCGGCTGTCAAACGGCGCGGCGCGCTACCTCGCCTCGCAGGATGGGCGCTCGCGGCAGAGCGGCAGAGAGCGCCGCCCTATTCGCGCGCGGGGGCTTCCAGGCCCAGGCGGGCGCTCACCACCGCCAGGCCCACGTAAATCCAGAAAAACGACACCGAATGCGGAAAGTCCAGGTTGAAGAAGTAGTGGTCAAACAGGCCACCGACCATGATGCCTACAAGCGCCGCCACGAACCCCAGCAACGCCGCCTCGTGCGTGCGGCTCATCCGAGCCCGCCACCCGCGCCACACGTAGGCGAATGCCGTGGCCATCACCGCCAGGAACAGCGCCAGCCCGATAAGCCCCGTCTGCTCTGCGATCATCAGGTACACATTGGACACGCCAATGTAGAGGTCAATGTCGGGCGTGCCCGCGAACCCCACCCCCAGCCACGGGTAGCGTGAGATCAGGATGAGCGCGTCCTTGTACTCCCCAAACCGCATCTGGGTCGCCAGATCTTCGCCGCGCACGCCCTCTATCAAGTGCGCGATGTACGCCTGGGTGCTGGGCAGGAGCAGCAGCAAAAGCCCCGCCACCGCCATCAGCACCAGCAACTTGCGATACCGCACGGCGCCGATGACCCCAAGCCCCACGGCCAGTCCCGCCAGCGACCCCCGCGAGTACGTGAGGTACAGGCACAGCCCCATGAACGGAACCATCCCCCACAGCGTCCAGCGAGGCAAAACCGGCCGTTCGGCGAACAACTGCGCCACCGTAACCGACGTGATGAGGATCATCAGGCTGCCCAGCAGGTTCGGGTTCACCGACGTGGATATCGCACGCATGGGCTTGCTCGGGTCATCCTCCACATACTGAATGATGTCGGCGCCGGTGGGATAGTTGAAACGGCCCAGCGCCGACAGAATCCGAATCGTCGTCCCCTCGGGCAGGTAGTAAAGCACCACGCCCAGGAAAGCCGCCGCGAACCCCGCCAGGATGATGGCCCGCAGAATCCAGTCCAGGTGACCCTTTGTCCGCACGATGTTGACCACCACGTAGAACAGCCCTAGCGCCATGATGACCTCGGCGAAGCGGCGCAGGATGCTGGCGGTGGGCCGTGCGTGGGCCAGCCCCGCGATGAAGGCTACGATGGCCAGGATGATGAACAGGAGCAGTGGGAAAGCCACCGGCGTTGCGATAAAGTCGCGCTGCTTGCGCCTGGCCAGCCGAAGGAGCCACACGACGTACACGGCGATCAGCGCCACGTCCAGGAATGTGGGCGAGAAGCCGATGGGGAGCGGGATGGCGGCGAAGGGCAGCAGGCAGATAATCCCGATGGCGGCGATTAGCCCGACGTACACGCTGCGCAGCATGATGAGGCCCACCGCAGCCGCCGCCACAGCCGCGACGCCGTACAGCGGCCCCAGCAACCCGATGAGCGCGCCCACGACGCCGCCGACCGCCACGCACAACAACAGCACAGCCACGACGCCCGCCCGCGTGTCGGCCGCGAACCACTCCTGATACCACTTGGCTTGCAGAAAATGGCGATCCATGTCCTTCACCCGTCAGAAGCGGAGCCTCCGCATAAGCCGGCGTCGGCGTCCTAGCGCACGGTGAGCGTGCCCAGCACCGCATACCCGGTGGGCGCAGCGGCCCCGTCCTGCGCCACCGGCAGCGCCTCGTGCGTATCCGTGCGGTACATCCCGACCCTTATCATATACGCGCCAGGCGGAATTGGCGAATCCGCGCCCAGCACGTGCGTATCCTCCACGACCTGACCGGCCAGCCACCAGCGCGTGGGGTAATCCCCATCCACAGGGATGCCGTCGTGCTGGGCGATGATCTTCCCCTCCGCATCCACCAGATGGACGAAGGCCGTGTAGCCCGCCGCAGGCGCGGTGCGCGCGTGCCAGTACAGGCGCACCACAACGCGGCCGGGCGCGTCAGGCAGGGCCTCGGCGCTCCAACGGGCCAGTTCAATCTCGTCGCCCAGGCGGGCCACCGCCGGGCCGGGGCCAGCATCGGGCGCGGAACCAATCAGGCGGGCCACTTCCTCCATGATGACCGTCGGGCGATCCAGGCTGTCGTACACCGGAAGGCGCTCGCCCGTTCGCAGGTCATACAGCCCACCCGTCAACCGCAGCACCGTCGGCCCCTCGGCGTCAAAGGCGACCGGAATCGGCAAATCATCGCAGAAGACCCCCGTCGTATCCCAGTCCGACGTGGCGAGCCGCCCGCCGGCGGGGTAGGTGTCGCGCTGGCCCACAATCTTCTGTCCGCGCCCCAGAAGGTGCACGTACACGCTGTAGTTCACCGCCGTGCGGCGGAGTGGCTTCCAACACAACGTTGCGGTAACCCACTCGCCCGGGCGCACCGTGTCGGGCCGAACCAGGTAGCCCACCAGCACCGCCGCGTCGCCGATGCGCGCGTCCAGCCGCACAAGCGAGGCGGGCAAGGCGCTTTCCTCCCGCACAGGTGGCGGCGCGTAGGTTGGCCGGATGGTGAAGAACGGCGCGCGGGCCGCCCAGAACAGGAACACGAGCGCAATGGCCGTCATGCCGGCGCCGCGCACCCGCCTCGGCCAAAGCCCCTCCCAGCCGGCGGCCATCAGCAGCGCCAGCGCCGGCAGCGCCGGAAACATCAGCCGCCCCTGCGACGCCAGCGTCTGCGCCGTCCACCGCACCAGGCCGGCGAGGATGATCAGCGCCCACACGAGCAGCCACGACACCCCGGCCCCCGGCCACCGCTCGCGCCCCCGACGGAGCGCGACGCGCAACCCCCAGCCCGCCACCGCCGCCAACGCCAGCAAGTTGAACATCCGGTACATGGCGTCGGGCGCGGGAACGTTGAACCAGCCGAATAGCCCCCAGAACGACCCGGCCAGCCCCCGCAGTTCGCCCCACACCGCGGTGAAGGAGGCCGGATTCGTGCGGCGGCCCATCATCTCCACCATGCGCCCCGTGGCCGTGGGGTCGCCGTACAGGGTCGCGTTTCGCACGAACCACCAGCCCGTCATCGCCGCCCACACGGCGAGGATGATTCCCACATCGCGGAGCCAGGCGGCATCGCGGCGGCGCCACGCCTGCCACACGCCCGCCGCAACGAACAGCCCCAGCAGCCCCGCGCCCGACAGTTTGGCCATCGTCGCCAGGCCCGCCAGCGCGCCCAGCGCCCCAGCGCGGCGCGGCGAAGCCCCTAGTCGGAGATGCCGCACCGTTGCCCATAGCCCCACCGCCGCAAGCGCCGTTACCAGATTGTCGTTGTTGACCGCGCCGCTGATGAAGCCAAACTGCGGCAGGAACGCCACGACTGCCGCGCCCGCCAGCGACACCACCTCGCCGAAGCCGACTTCCAGCCCAAGCCGATACGTCATCCAGACGGTAACGCCGCCCAGCAGCACCGACACCAGCCGCGCCAAATGCACCGCCAGCACCGTCCCGCGCCACGGGAACCGCTCGGCCGACGTGTGCACGTAGGCGTTCTTGTTGTCGGGGTACAAGGGCACGCCGATAGCGGCGTGAGGATTGCGCTGGGCCACCGCCTCGGCGTCCGACGTGTCCACTGCGGCGATAACGGCGGCGGTCAGGGCATAGTACAGCGGCGGCTGCGTGGCCTCCTGCGCCCACAGCGTGCCCTCCTCGGCCACGGGCAGGCGGCCCGTCTGGGCCAGGTGGCGGGCGTAGAAGAAATGCTGCGGCTCGTCGGGCGCCTCAAAGATAGGCGTCGCGACGCTGAACGCGCCGGCCACCGCGAAGTAAAGCACGAGAATCGCCGCCAGCATCCACCGCCGCGCCTTCATCGCACAATCCTCACCTTCGCCAGAAGCGCGCGGTTATCCCGCACATGTCCGTCGGCGTCCACCACGTTCAGACGGACGCCTGTCGCCGCGTCGTACAGCCCCACCTCCAGCGTGCACACCAGCGCGGGGGCCTCGTCCTTCACCGGCACGTCGTACTCGTCGCGGATGATTTGTCCCACCTGCCAGGTCGAAGTCGGCGCAAGCCCGCCTTGCGGCGCGCTATCCTGCTGTCCCCAGATGTCGGCCCCCTCGCCCAGCAGGTGCACGAACACCGTGTAGTCCTTGTCCACCGGCGCGAGCGCCTTCCAGTACAGCGTGATGTGGAGCGTTTCGCCGGGTGCCGCCGCCCGCCGGTCTATGTCGTAGCCCACCAGCGCGATTCGGCCCTCAAAGCGGATGTCCTGCGGGTTCGGCACGTCCCCCGCATTGGGGCGCACCTCCACCGCGCCAAAGCGGATCGCGTCCCCCAGGGCCTGGCCGCTCTCGGCGTAGGCCGGAAGCCGCCGCCCATCGGACGGCGCGAACAGGCCCACCTCCCACACGGCGCGGTCGGGCGCGTAGGCCGTCTGCGGCAAGGCCAGGAGCACGCGGTCGGCGTAGATGGCCCCCGGCTCCCAACTGCGTGCCGGGCAACCGCCCATGCACGGCACGCCATCGCGCTGGGCGATGACGATCTCGTGCTCACCCAGCAGGTGCACGAAAACGTACAGGTCTTCGCCCACGGGCGCGGCCGCCTGCCAGTACAGGGTGATCGCCAAGGGTTCGCCGGGGCGCACAGCCTCGCCTTCCCATTCGTAACCCAACAGTTGAATGGACGGGCCGAACCGCACATGGAGCGGCGTGGCCGAAGCGGGCAGCGCCTCCACCGTCTGCGCGGCGCTGCGCGGGATCACCCGCCGATAGACCGTAACCGGCCCGCCCCAGAATCGCGCGTCCTGAAACTGCTGCACAGGGGCGTAGGCAGCGCGGAACCACTCGTCGCGCCGAATGTCGTAGGAGTACAGCGGGTTCACCTCGGTCAGAGCCAGGTAATCGGGCTGGTAGTGGAACAGCGCCCAGGCCACATCGCCGCGGGCCAGCGCCTGAGCCACATCCGGCCGCAGAAGCCCCAGGAAGTCCACCATGCGGCGCTTGGCATAGTAGCCCATGACGCCCACCTCGGTTACGCCCACGTCGGCATCGGCAGGGGTATGAGCGGCCAGCCACTCGCCCACCTGCCGATAGACCAGCGTCTTGGCCTCGGGCAGCGCCTTGTAGTCGGGCCGGTCGGGCGAGATGAGCGCATCGGTCCGCAGCGCCTGCGCGATGCGAATGTCGGAAACCCCCAGCGCCAGCAGGATCGCCGCCGCAAGGGCTGCTGCCACGATGCGCCCCGCCTTCGCCCATCGCCCGCGAACCTGAGCCGCCCAGGCAACGCCCATCCCCACCAGCATGACCCCCGCCGGCACAAACGGCGCATAGTACCAATGATACGGCGCGACGCGCAGCGCGTGGTACGCAAGCCCGTACAGCCCTGCCCACAGCACCAGCCCCAGCGCCCATCGCTCGCGCCACGCCGCCACCACAAGCCCGCCGACCGCCGCCAACGCCAGGAGCGCGTACAGCGGAGTTTGCGCCAGCCACGCCTTCGCCAGAATCAGCGCGCCCTGGATGAACGTGGTGTGGGCGTAGAACCCCGTAACGCCCAGCACCGTCTGCGCGCCCTTGGCCGCCAGGGTTACCGGCACGGGCGAGCCGAAGTACCACGTGAGCCAGCCCAGCATCGGCGCCATCACGGCCAGGTACACCAGCGCGGGCCGCACCGCGCCTGCCCACACCCGCCGCGCCATACCGCTCCGCTCCCCGCGTAGCGCCTGCGTGCCCGCCAGGAGAAACACGACGCCAGCGGCGATTGCGCCGTCAAACCGCGTGAGCGTGGCAAGCCCCAGCGGAATCGCCGCCCACGTCGTGCGCCCTGCGAAGTGCAGATAGAACCCCAGGAGCGCCAGCAGCAGGTACAGCGGGACCTCAAACCCCAAACTAAGCCACAGGAGCGGGAACGCGGCGTACAGCGCACCCGCCACCAGCCCCGCCGCAGGCCGCCCAAAGCGCCGCGCCATTCGGTGCAGGAGCCACGCCCCCGCCCAGATGGACAGAATGCCGATGCCATTGCTCAGCGCAGGCAAATCCGACGTTACCAGGCGCCCCGCAGCCAGCAGGAGCGCGTACAGCGGCGTGGTTGTGCTCAGCACGCGCTCGCCTTCGTTGTACACGAATCCGCGCCCTGTCGCCAGGTTCTCGGCGTAGCGGTAGGTGATGAACGGATCATCCAGGGCCATGCCGCGCAAGGCCCAGCCGATGCCCAGCGCGAGGGCCGCAAACAGGAGCAGAGCCGCCACATCGCCCGCATTCCGTTGGGAGACCGGCGCGCTGCTCACGTCCGCTCTCCCCCGAGCAGCGACTCGTACAGGGCCAGCGACTCGCGAGCGATCCGCTCCCAGGCGAACAGCCGCGACAGCCGCCGCGCCCCTTCGCCCAGGCGCGTGCGCAACCCCGCGTGGTCGGCCAGGCGCGCCACCGCCTCGGCCAAATCGGCGGGCTGGTCGGGTGGCACGAGGATGACGTTCTCCTCGGGCACCAGTTCGGGCAGGTGCACCCGCGGCACGGTGCTGATGATGGGCATGCCGTGGGCCAGCGCCGCCATCAGGCTCCCGCGGCGGAACGAAATGCCGTCGGAATAGGGAAGCACGGCCATGTCGGCCACGGCGAAGGCAGCCGAGACCTCCTCCGGCGGCAAGAATCCCGTCCAGATCACGCGGTCGGCTACCCCCTCGCGGGTGATGACGTTCTCCACGTGCCGCGCAAACTCCCGATTGGTGGGATCGCTGGCGCCCACCTTGCCGCCGATCATCAGCAGGCGCACAGGCCGCCCCTGCTTCGCCAGGTGGCCGACGGCGGCAATCAGCGTGTCGCCGCCCTTGGTGGCGTTCAGGAATCCGAAGTAGGCCAGCACCAGGTCGTCGGGCGCGATGCCCCACTTGGCGCGCCACGCCCCGCGCTCAAACCCCTGCGGCAGGTGCGGCGCGATGTTGCTCCCGATGGGAATCAGGCGCGGCGCGCGGGAAACCCCCAGGTCGCCAAAGGCCAGTTCGTCCTCGCGGTTGGTAACGATGGCCGCGTCGCAATCGCGCGCCAATCGCGCCACCGCCCAACGGCGCGCGGGGCCAGCCTTCGGGAACAGATACGGCAGTTTCAGGTCGTGGAACGTAACCGCGCGACGGACGCCCCGATTGCCCATCCGCAAGTATGCGGGCAGCAGGTGAATCGGCAGGCGCATCCCGTAGGCCGCTGCCTGATACTGGATATGGACGACATCCGCCCGCCACGAGGCCGCCGCCCCCGCCACAGCCCCCAGGCTCGCCCACCCCCAGCGGCGCACCACGGGGTACACCGCCACGCGGGCGTCGTCCAGCAGGGCGGCCTTCGCCGACGTGATGACCGCGACGGACGCGCCCAGGTCGGCCAGCGTGCGGGCCAGGGTCGCCGTGTAGTCGCCCACGCCGCCCTGCATCGGGGGGAACTCGCCCGTAACGAACAGCACCCTCATCGCAGCCCCGACCTCACCACCTGCCAATATGCGGCGACGCGCTCGGCCCTCAGCGGTCGCCGATGGCCCACCAGCCACTTGCCCCCCTCCTCGGCCAGCATCCAGACATACGTGCCGAGAAGGAAGAGTCGTAGAATCTCGCCCCGCGCCGCGCCGAAATGCTTGGCGAAGTAGGCCACCTTGCTCCGTTGAAAGTGGATGTGCTTGGCGGCCACCACCTGCTCGCTGCTCTTGCCGCCGTAGTGGACGATGGCAGCCTGGGGCAGGTACACCACGCGCCAGCCCGCCCGCTTGGCCCGCAGGCACCAGTCCATCTCCTCGGAGTACATGAAGAACCGCTCGTCCAGCCCGCCCACCTGCCGCGCGACCTCGGCGCGGGCCATCAGGCACGCCCCCTCCAGCCAGTCCACGTCTTGCTCGCGGTCGTCGGGCGCATCCCACATGTAGTAGCGCGCCAGCAGGCGGTGGCGCGGGAACCACCGCTGCAAGCACGTGCTCTCCACGAACGCCGTGCCGTAGGTGGGAAAGCGGCGTCGCGAGGGCTGCACGCCGCCGTCGGGCGTGAGGATGCGCGGGCCGACAATTCCCACGTCGGGGTGCGCGTCCAGGTAGTCGGCCATGACGGTCAGGGCGTCGCCCAGAACCTCGGTGTCGGGGTTTAGCAGCAGGACGGCGCGCCCGCGACAACGGGCCAGCCCCTGATTGTTCCCCCGCGTGAAGCCCACGTTCTCGGTGTTGGCGATGAGGCCCACGGCGGGGAAGACATCGCGCACCATGTCGGCACTGCCGTCGGCGGACGCGCTGTCTACCACCCAAATCTCCATTGTGCGCGCGCCGACGGGTTCATCACTGGGGGCAACCAACGTCCAGCCCGAGGCAGCCAAAAGCGAACGAAGGCACCGCTCCAGCAGCGCCTTCACGTTCCAACTCACGATGACTACGGACAGGTCCACGCTTTCGCTCATAGTAGCCACTAGCGAATAGCCGTCAGCAAACAGCCATCAGCAATCCGCAAACCGTGCTCGGCGCTATCGCACGGCACTCGGCCCTTGGCCAAAGGCTGACGGCTGACCGCTGATCGCTGGCCGCTATCAAATTCGCCGCGCGACGACATAATCCGCCAGTTGGGCGAGGATGTCGCGGGATTGGCAGGCAGGCAGCCCATCCAGCGCCGCGTGGGACTTGCGGGCGTACTCGGCGGCTTCTGCCAGCGCCCCGTCCACAGCCCCCGAGGCGATGATGACGGCCACCGCTTCCCGCACGGCGGCGTCCTCGCCATGGGCGGCCCGCTTCACCAGCGCCTCGGCCTCCGGATGCCGCGCCTGCTCCAGGTACAGGAGCGCGGGCAGCGTAACGATCCCCTGGCGCAAATCGCTGCCCACCGGCTTGCCCAACTCCGACGGGTCACCCACGTAGTCCAGCACGTCGTCCACGATCTGGAACGCCATCCCCAGGTTGTGGCCGTAACTGCGGATGAGCGCCACCTTGTCGGCGGGGGCCGTGCTGAGCACCGCGCCCGCCTCGGCCGAAGCGGCAAACAGCGAGGCCGTCTTGCTGTAGATGCGCTTGTCGTAGGACGCCCGCGTCGGCGGCCACGTGCGGTCGGCCAGCAACTGGCGCAGTTCGCCGTTGCAGATGGTCATCAGCGCCCGCGAGAAAATCTGCACCACGGGCACGCTATCGGTTTCGGCAGCGAGCG
>JACIWU010000024.1 GCA_014360805.1 Chloroflexota bacterium | reverse complement strand
TCCTTCTCGCCCTCAATGCTCAATGCGTGGCCTTCTTTTTTCTCTTTGGCGACGGTGAACAGGGTGCGCAGCAGGCCCGGGAAGTACTCCTTGATGCTGGTAACGATGACGCGTTTGAGCGGCGTGTTGGCGCGCACCTGCTTGACGTTGCCGTAGAAGGCTGTGAGAGCGATGAGGGTTTCCGCGCCCGAGTCGTTGACCTGGTGCTCCAACTCGCGGGCCACGTACAGGGGGTTGCAGGGCACGATGACTGCGCCCGCGCGGGCCGCGCCGTAGTACGCGATGATGTACTGCGGGCAGTTGGGCAGGTAGAGGGCCACGCGGTCGCCTTTCTTCACGCCCAGTTTCTGGAGGCCCGCCGCGAATCGGGTAACCAGTTCATCCAGTTCGCGGAAGGTGATCTTCTTCGCCATGTAGCGGGACCCCAGCGGCGCGCCGTAGATGAGGGCGACACGGTCGGGGTGCTTCTGGGCCGAGCGCCTCAACAGTTCGTGCAGGGGGATCGCCGGGTAGTCAATGTGCTTGGGAACTGACTCATCATAGAACTTGTGCCAGGGCTTTTCCATTTTCCTACCTCCTCCTCGTACTCTATGCGAACGATTTACCGGACGTTGGGCATGGGCCTGTGGCGGCCTCAGCGCGGACGGCTCCGATTCTGTGGTTCTGCACGTCTGTTCACATACGGCACCTCCCTGTGCGACGGCCATCGTAGGCAAAGGGATAGGTCTATGCCTTGACCTTGGCCAGGCGCTCTTTCAGGAACGCCTGGATCGTCTCAAAGACTTTCTCCCGCTCCAGGTCGCGCATCATCTCGTGGTGGCTTCGCTCAAACCAGACGATACGTTTGTCGGTGGAGGCGATGCGGTCGTGGATGATCTGGGCCGAGTTGGGGGCCACCGTCTGGTCCTTGTGCGACTGGATGATGAGGGCGGGAGCGCGGACCTCGGGCAGGCGGCCCTCGACGTAGGTGGTGTAGTCCAGAAAAGACAGGATGGCGTCCATGGGGGCGCGGTCGTAGTTGGTGTCGTACTTTTCCAATTCCTTGTCGGCGTAGTTGGGCGGCATGGGCCACCATCGGACGAGTTTGCCGACGATGGGTTGCAGGAAGGCCAGCGCGTTCCCCGGCGCGAGCGGGTTGCGCAGTTTGAGCGCCGCGGCTACGAGGGCGATGGCGTCCACCTGGTCGGGGTGTTCGGCAGCCAGGTGCAGAGCCACCAGCCCTCCCATGGACAGGCCCACGACGACGGCCTTTTCGGCCTCGGTGAGCAGGTCCTTCAGGGCGGCCTCGGCGTCGGCGTACCAGTCCCGCCAGGTTACGCCGATCAGGGCCTCGGGCGTTTGCATGTGCCCGCGGAGTACGGGCATGCGGTAGGGCAGGCCCAGGGCCTCAATGTAGGGGTTGAGGCCGTTGACACAGTCCAGGCTTGACGTAAACCCGTGCAGGTTGAGCACTCCAAGCGGCGCTTTCATAAAGCCTCCTGTGAACTATTTGACATAATATTGACACATCCTTTCCGCTCCCGTGCTAGACGCGGCGGGCGATTTCCGCCGGGTCGGGCGGGCAGCCACGAACAAGTCGGAAGCCGCCCTTGCGTGCGAAGGCCGCCGCGCAGTCGCCCACGCAGAGCACACGGCCATGATCCGCAGGCAGGGCCGCGCCGCTCCCCAGGACGATGTCGGTGCGGCGCAGTTGCCCGCTCCACAACAGGCGAATGCGGCCCCATCGGGATTTGCGTAGTGCGCGGAAGGCGAGGTAGAGGGCGGCGTTGCATCCGCTGCACGAGTCCGAGACATGTTCGTATACATTATGATAGCGGAAGTAGCCGGGATAGTCCAGCGCGAACGGGCGCGCGGCTTCCGGAATGGGCACGCCCACGGCATGGACGGGCGCTGGTGGGATGTGCGGCGCTCGCTCGCGGGGCATACCCATCAGCGCCAGGCAGGCGTTGTCCACCTCTACCACGTCGGTGCCCGCCACAAGGATGCCCATGTCCACGGGCGTGCCGAAGCGCCACGGCCCCAACCCCTCCAGGGCTACGATGCCGTCCACCACGGTGAGGTGAGGCCTTGCGACGCGGGCCAAGGCCGGTATGGCGCGGTCCAGCCCGATCTTGTGGAACCGCTTCTTGTCGGCTTCGGTGAGCAGGCCCTTCTGGTTCTTCAGGCCCAGCGTTACGCCGGTCTGGATGTGGGTCTTCATCTTGGCAACGTTGACGTACTCGTGGGTCTGGAGCAGCGCCGGCAGTCGGATTCTGCCGAATTCCCATTCCACCTCCACGCGGGGCGCGTCGTTCAGGTCCGCCAGTTGCGCGCCGTAGCGCCGGGCCAGGTCGGCGTAGCCTGTGCGGCGGAACGCTTCCATGGCCGAGCGGCCCACGATGGCGCCCTCGCCGATGACGATGGGGCGGCCCGCGAAGTAGCGCAGCAGCCCTTCCACCACGGCGGGATCGGTGAACAGGCCAATGCCGGGCGGGCCGTAGTCGGGCACGTTGGGCTTGATGAAGATGGCCTCGCGGGTCGGCTTGTATGCGATTCGGTCCAGCGCCTGGGCCAGGGCTTCGGCGACCTGGTCCAGGGTGCTGCGCACGATGGCGACGGTCATGTGTCCCTCAAGAATACACGAACCAGGTTGACGCTGGAGAAATGGCCGCCCGTCAGGTAGGTGAGCGTGCCTTCGCGGCCGAACAGGGCACGGGCGATGCGCTTCTCGTCCCATCCGCGGTCGTGGAGTTGGCGGATGCGCACTTGCAACTCCTCCAGGTAGGCGATCTTGTCCAGGATTTCGCGGCGGGGGTTGGGGCGCACGCTGCCGCTGCCCGGGAACAGGTACGAGATGTCCAGCGCCGCCAGATGGCGGAGCGAGTCCAGGGTGGCGCGGATGTCGTAGTCGGGCCGGTAGGCGCGGTCCTTGCCGCCGATGAACAGGTCGCCGGTGAAGGCCCAGCCCTCGCTGGGTTCGTAGATGAGGATGTGGTCCGGGCTGTGGCCTGGCGTGTGGATGACCTGGAAGCGGTGATGCTCGGTCGCGATTTCGGGCGGGGCTTCGCGACCCTCCGACGGCGTGGGCCAACCCCAGAAGATTCGCCGATACAGTTGCATACGGATGAGCGACGGGTCGCGCAGGTAGGGCAGTGCCAGCGGGTGGGCGTAGATGGTCGCGCCGTGCTCGCGGGCGATCTCGGCGTTGGCGCCGATGTGATCCTCGTGGTGGTGGGTGTTGACGATGAAGCGCACGGTCTGGCGGCGGAGGGCGGCGCACAGTTCGCGGGCGGTGAAGTGGCAGCCCGTGTCCACCAGCAGGCCATCCACGAAGTAGGCGGCCGTCCAGTAGGCCGGGCGCCGGAGGAAGCCCCTGGCCAGGCGGAACTTGGTAACCGCGCCTATCTGCTCGGTCTGGATCACGGGTTCTGCTCCGACAACAATTGGGCCCGGAACTCGTCGGGTATGCGTATGGGGCGGAGCGTCTTGGGGTCCATCATCACCTGAACGGTCTCCCCTTCGGCCAACAGGATGCCGGTCTCCTGGTTGATGACCTGGTACGAGAACGTGAAACTGCGCTGCCGAACCTGGCTCACCCACGTGCGGACGAGGATGGGGTCGTCAAAGCGGGCCGAGGCGTGATACCTGCACCGCGCCTCGGCGATGACGAAGGTGATGCCTTCCTTCTCGCGGCGGGGGATGTCAAACCCGACCTCGCGCAGGTAGTTGACGCGCCCCACCTCAAACCACACGAAGTAGTTGGCGTAGTACACGATGCCCTGGGCGTCGGTTTCGGCGAAACGCACGCGGAGCGTGCTCTCGGAAACGCGCGGCGTTGTCATAGAGCGCTGGCCCCTCCGGCTAGGATTTGACGAAGCCATATAGGGATGGACTGAACTTCTCGGTTCTTGGTGACGCAAATGTGGCGGGTGTGGCCCGTGGCAAGGAGTAGGTCGGCGGCGTTACGCACCTCGTAGCGGAAGGTGATGCCGCGGCTTCGGAGTTCGGCGAGGCGCGTGCAGATCGTCACCTCCTCGTCGTAGAAGGCTGGGTGCGAGAAGCGCGCGTACAGTTCGGTAACGGGCAGGAAGATGCCCCTGGCTTCACACTCGGCATAGGCGAGGCCGGCGGCGCGGAAGAAATCGGTCCGTCCAGCCTCAAACCAGACGGCGTATGCCGAATGGTGGACGATCCCCATGGCGTCCGTTTCGGCGTACCGAACGCGGAGGCGGGTTACGGTTTCCGCCACGGCGCGTGGCCTCCTTGCTGATGGATTCCCCTTGCGACGCATCGCACCCATGCGACGCACTGCGCATGTGCAGTTCAACCTTCACGTGCGACGCACCGCGCAGGTGCGTCGCACGTGTTACGTAGCATTACACAGCGGTTCCTGCGGTGGCTGCCTCAATCTCCTTGATGAGGGCTGGGATGACCTTGTACAGGTCGCCCACCACGCCAAAGTCGGCAATCTGGAAGATGGGCGCCGACGGGTCTTTGTTGATGGCGATGATGTACTTGGCGTCCTTCATGCCGGCCTGGTGCTGGATGGCTCCCGACACCCCACAGGCGATGTAGAGTTCGGGGTGCACGGTCTTGCCGGTCTGGCCCACTTGATGGTCATGGGAGATCCAGCCCGCGTCCACGGCCGCGCGGGAAGCGCCGACGGCCCCGCCTAGGACGGTGGCCAGTTGCTCAATGAGTTTGAACCCGTCGGGGCCACCCAGGCCGCGCCCGCCCGTTACGATGACTTTGGCCTCTTCCAGGTCCACGGTGTGTTTGCCCTCCTTGATGACTTCCAGGATCTTCGTCATCAGGTCGCTCTCCGACAGGTCCACGTCCACGCGGGTGATCTCGCCGGTGCGGGTCTTGTCCTCGGGCAGGGCGCGCATGACGCCAGGGCGCACGGTGGCCATCTGCGGGCGGTGGCGCGGGCAGGCGATGGTGGCCATGATGTTGCCGCCGAAGGCCGGTCGGGTCTGGAGCAGGAGTCGCTCGCTCTCGTCTATGTCCAGGCCGGTGCAGTCGGCGGTGAGGCCGGTGTGAAGGCGCTGGGCCACGCGCGGGGCCAGGTCGCGGCCGATGTGGGTCGCGCCGAACAGGACGATCTCCGGCTTCTTCTCCTGCACCAAGTTGGCGAAAACCTTGGTGTAAGCGTCGGTGCGGTAGTGTTCCAGCAACGGGTGATCGGCCAGGAGCACCTCGTCGGCCCCGTACCAGATGAGTTCCTGGGCCAGGTTGTCCACGTTGTGGCCCAGGAGCACGGCGATAGCCTTGGCGCCCAGGGTGTCGGCGAGTTCGCGGGCCTTGCCCAAGAGTTGGCGGGCCACTTTGGTCAGCATGCCGTCGCGCTGCTCGGCGAAGACCCACACGTTGCGGTAGTCGCTCAGGCGCACGCCGGTGGTGGGCATTTCGCCCAGGACCAGCGCCTGCTCGGGGCAGGCCTCCACGCAGATGCCGCAGGAGACGCACGTCTCGTACACGACGACCACGTTGCCCTTGACCTCAATGGCTCCAAATGGGCAGACCATCTGGCAGGTGCCACACGCTGTGCATTTTTCCTCAATGACCTTCAGTTCCATCCTTGACCTCCTCGCTGGCAGTAGTTGGTGGGATCAACGGTGCGAACGCGCAGGGGCGCTCGCGGATAGCCTCTCATCCGAATTCGCGCATGATGGCGCGGGCCAGGCGCTGGATGCCTTCGCGGATCATTTCCGGACGGCAGTAGGAGAAGTTGAGGCGCATGGTGTTGTGGCCGCCTTCGTCCGGGTAGAACGCGGCGCCTGGAACATAGGCGACTTTCTCCTCCAATGCGATTTTCAGGAACTCGGTGGTGTTGACCCGCTCGGGCAGGCGTACCCATAGGAATAGGCCGCCCTGTGGCCGCGTCCAGGTTACGCCGCTGGGGAACTGCTCCTCCATGGCGTGGAGCATGGCGTTGCGCCGCTCGTAGTAGGCCTCGCGCACCTTCTTGACGTGGGCGCGTAGCAGGCCGCGGCTGCAGATGTCGTGAGCCACCATCTGCACGAAGACGCCCGTGTGCAAATCCGCGCCCTGCTTGGCCTGCACCAGTTTGCTGATGATCTTGGACGGCGCGGTAACCCAGCCGATGCGGATGCCCGGCGCCAGGGTCTTGGAGAACGTGCTCAGGTAGATGACGTTCTCCTTGTGCAGCGTCTCTATGGGCGTGATGTCCTCGCCCTCAAAGCGCAGTTCGCCGTAGGGGTCGTCTTCTATGATGGGCACGCCGTACTTAGCGGCCAGGCGCACCAGTTCTGCGCGGCGCTCCAGCGGGAGCGTGGTACCCGCCGGGTTGTGGAAGTTGGGCAGGACGTAGATGAACTTGACCTTGCCCTGGTGGGCCTTGAGCACAGGCTCCAGTTCATCCACGCACATGCCGTCGTCGTCCAGGGGCACGGTTGCGAATTGCGGCTCGTAGGCGCGCCACGCCTGGAGCGCGCCCAGGTAGGTGGGCCGCTCGGTGATGACGACATCGCCCTTGTCCAGGAAGATGCGCCCGATGAGGTCCAGCGCCTGCTGCGAGCCGTTGGTGATGATGATGTTTTCCACCTCGGCGGGGACGCCGTACTTCTGCATCTTCTCGCAGAGGTACTCGCGCAGGGGCGTGTAACCCTCGGTAGCGCCGTACTGGAGCGCCTTGCTGCCGTTGGTGGTGAGGACGTATTCGCATGCCTCGCGGAACTCGCGGATGGGGAACAGTTCGGCGGCGGGCAACCCGCCTGCGAACGAGATGATGTCGGGCTTCTCGGTGAGTTTGAGCAGTTCGCGGATGACGGAACTGGTCATCTTGACGGCGCGGCCGGCGAACTTGGCGTCCCAGTCGGTGGTAACTTCGGTTTCTACGGGTTGAACGGGTAACGACATGGGTCCTCCTCATTGAGTGATGGTGTAGGGCCGGGAGTCTCGCCGTTGAGAGTGCATCTCCCGGTGGATGATTTCTTTCAACAATTGGGCCCGCGCGGCCCCGCCCACGGTCTCCAGTTTGCGGATGCCGAGCGGGTCAATCTCCTCTCGGAGCAGGCGCAACTCTTCGGCGGTGGGCGGCGGGGTTTCCGATAGCGGGCTGGCCACCCGTAGCGGAAAGCCCGTGCGCGCCCACACGTCGTCCAATGACACGCCCGGGTGCAGGCTGACGAGCCGCACCTGGCCCTCGTCCAGGTCAAATGTGGCCAGGTCGCTGACCAGATACCAGTCGCGAGGGCGGTCGGGGATGTGGCCCACGCCGCTGATGAAGTCCACCGCCGGCACGAAGACGCGGGCGTCGTGGCGCGGCACGTAGAGTTCCACCCGCCGGTAGATGGGCGTGATGTCGGCGATGCCGCCGCAGCCGGGGAGCCGCAGCCGGGGCCGACGCCAGTCGCCGATGCAGACGTTGTTGAAATGGCCGCGCGGGTCTACTTGGGCGGGGCGCAGGAATTCGCGCGGCTCCAGCGTGGGCAGAATCTCGCGGCAGATGGACGGGAAGTTCATGCGGCGCAGCGGGCGGTCCAGCCACATGGCCTCGTCGCGCAGGAGCGACAGCGGCTTCCAGTCCAGCGTAACGGCCATGCCCACCGCCGAGGCCAGCACCAGGTTGGGCGCGTGGGTACATTTGGCCAGGATGTAGCCGGCGAGGGTCAAGGGCGTGGAGAGGCCCTGCACCACGATGTCGCCATCGCGGAGCCGTCGGCTGATGCATGTGGCGATGATTTCGTCGGGCGTGAATTCCGGTTTCATGTTTGCAGCCACGCGCTCAGGTATTCCTGGAATCGGTCGGACGCACAGGTTTCCACGTAGGCGAGGATGGCCTGGGCATCCAGCGGATACAGCGGATGGCAGGATGTGGGCGCAGCGCCGTTGGGCGCGGCCACCACATGGGTAACGCGCTGCCCCAGCAGGTCGGCCTCGGCCGACAGACGCGGCACGATGCGCTCGGCCGTTACGATGACGGTTCGCGCCGTGAGGCTCAGTTCCCAGTCCACGGCCAGGTTGCCGCCCAGGATGGCGTTGCCCATAGGGTCGGCTTCCAGGGCATGGATGAGGGCCACGTCGGGGGCGATGGCCGGGAAGGCGACGCACGTCTCGCCGGTGTACGGGTCGGCGACGGTGCGCACGTCGGGCCGCACGCGCAGGAAGTCCGTGCCCATCCATGCGGGCGACGCGATAAACCCGACGCGGGCGAGCGTAGCGCGCAGGCCGCAAGCGATGCTGGTTTCCGTCTCCTCCACGATTTCCAGCGCGCCTGCCGGGGCTGCGCGGGTGAACATGGGCGCCAGGCCGAAGGCTTCCAGGCCGAAGTAGCACGTGCGGACGCGTCGCACCAGGCCCGCGCCTACCAGGAGGTCGGCGTCCAGCCCCAGCGTGGCGCCGAGCAGGGTCAGGTCGCCGATGCGCGCGCGGATGATCTCGCGCACGGCGGCCATAGGGCGGCGGTGGAGCATGAGGCCGCCGATGGCGAGGAGGCTGCCGGGCGCGATGGCGCGAACGGCCTGGGCGAGGGAGCAGGTCTTGTCCATCATGGCGCCCCCTCACCCTTGCTCGGCAGCCGGCCGTCCAGCAGCGCCGTGATACGCGGCAGGTCTTCTATACGCGGGATGGCAAAGTGGGCATCGTCGGGGTCATCGCTGCCCACCAGGACGGTGATCATGCCCATCGTGCGCCCAGGCACCAGGTTGCGCGGCGTGTCGTCCAACAAGAGGCACTCCTCGGGGCGGGCGTCCAGCAGGGCAAGCGCCAACTCGTAGGCTTCGGGGTCCGGCTTGTTTACATAACGAACAGCCTTGATGTCTATGATGGCGGAGAAGTGGCGCTCCACGCCGAGGAGGCTGAGCACCCGCCGGGCATGGGCTTCGCTGGCATTGGTGAACACGACCTTGGTGAGCGGGAGCGCGGCCAGGGCCTTGTCCAGGGCGGGGTTCGGCGCGATGAACCGTTCCAGCGGCAGGTTGTGGACGTAGGCCAGGTAGTCTTCGGGGTCCACGTTGTGGTGGAGCATCAGCCCGCGCAGAGTGGTGCCATACTCGCGGAAGTACCGGTCGCGCAGGGCGACGATTTCACCTTCGGCGAAGCCGCACCGCTCGCGCATGTACTGCTTGATGAGGCGACCCACCTCGTCCATGAGGCCCGAACTCATGGGGTACAGGGTCTGGTCCAGATCAAACAGGGCGAAGCGCAGCGGGGGCGGTCCGCTCGGCTTCTCGTCGGCGGGGTTGGGGCGCTTGCGGGTACTTGCTGCGGAGCGCGCTTTCGGTTTGGCGGCGTTCGGATCCGAGGCCAGGAGCACCGCCGCGCCGTTGGCGCCAGCGCCGCACAGCGTGGCGACGCCCAGAGCCGCCCCGCGGCGGCGCATCTCGTAGGCCAGCGTCATGAGGATGCGGGAGCCCGTGGCCCCCACGGGGTGGCCGATGGCGACCGCCCCGCCGTTGACGTTGACGCGCTCCGGGTCAATGTCCAGTTCGCGGATGCAGATGAGGGGCACGGCCGCGAACGCCTCGTTGATTTCCCAGAGGTCCACGTCGCGGGGGCGCAGACCGTGCTCGGCGAGAAGCCTTCGGGCGGTGTCGGCAGGGACGGTGCTGATGCGCGGCGGCTCGTCGGAGACCTGGGCCGCGCCGACGATCCAGGCCAGGGGTTGCAGGCCCAGCGCGCGGGCGTCGGCCTCGTCCATGAGGACAAGGGCCGCCGCGCCGTCGTTTAGCCCTGGGGCGTTGCCTGCCGTTACCGTCCCTTCGGGTGAGAAGGCCGGGGGCAGGGCGGCGAGTTTCTCCAGCGTGGTGTCGGCGCGGGGCTGCTCGTCCGTGTCCAGGGTGGTCTCGGTCTTGCCGACCTTGACCGTGGCCGGCGCGATTTCGTCTCGGAAGAACCCCGCGTCTTTGGCGGCGAAGTACCGCCGATGGCTGCGGAGCGCCCATTCGTCCTGCGCGGCCCGCGTGATGCCGTAGGCTTTGGCGGCGTCATTGGCGTAGTCGCCCATGTGCTTGCCCCCCAGCGGGCAGGTGAGCGACGCCGTCAGGTCGTCCACGAGGGGGCCGTCGCCCAGGCGGTAGCCCCAGCGGGCGCGCGGCAGGATGTAGGGCGACTGGCTCATGTTCTCCATGCCGCCGGCGACGACCCAACGGGCGCGGCGGCTCTGGATGAGCAGGTCGCCCCAGATGACGGCGTTCAGCGCCGAGGTGCAGGCCGTGTTGAGGGACATGGCGCCAACGGCGACGGGCACGCCGGCGCGCAGGGCAGCCTGGCGCGCGGGCACCTGGCCCACGCCCCCGCCTACGCAGTGGCCCAGGATGACCTGATCGCGCTCATCCAGCGCCAGCGCGACGCGGGAGCAGGCCGCGCGGATTGCCCACGCGCCCAGTTCCACCGCGGGCGTGTCTTTTAGCGTGCCGCCAAAACGCCCGAAAGGCGTCCGCGCGGCCGATACGATGACCGTTGCCATGCGCTGTGTCCCTTCGCGGTGCGATGCGCGAGACTCCGGAGGCCCGAGCGGTTCCTTCGGAGACGTCGGACTCGCCTCATCCCTGAATGATGTTGCGCGCTCTGAGTCGGCTCAGGATTTGCCGTGCGGCCTCGTCGGGCGGCGCGGTGATGGTCTCGCCCGGCTCCTTGGCCGGCGGGCTGAAGGAGCGCCGCACCTGGGTGGGCGAGCCTTCCAGTCCCAGCGTCCCGGGCTCCGCGCCCAGGTCTTGGGATGTCCACAGCGTTACCTGGCGCGCGCGGTAGGCGGTGATGATGCCGGGCGCGGTGGGATACCGGGGCTTGTTGGCCTCTTTGGTGATGGTGAGCAGCGCGGGCAGCCGGGCTTCTATGATCTCATACCCGTCTTCCAGTTTGCGTTTGGCGCGCACGCCGCCGTCGGTGAGCGTCAGTTCGGTTACGTAGGTGATCTGGGGGATGCCCAGATATTCGGCCAACTGGGGGCCTACCTGGGCGGTGTCGCCGTCAATGGCCTGGCGGCCGGCCAGGATAAGGTCGTAGTCGCCGATCTTCTTGATGGCCATGCCGAGGGTGGTGGCGGTGGCCCAGGTGTCGGCGCCTGCGAAGGCTCGGTCCGACAGGAGGATAGCCTCGTCGGCGCCCATGGCCAGGGCCTCGCGCAGCGCGTCATCGGCCTGGGGCGGGCCCATGGTGATGACCACGACGTGCGCGCCCAGGCTTTCCTTGAGTTTCAGCGCCTCTTCCAGCGCGTTCTTGTCCTCGGGGTTGATGATGCTGGGCACCCCTTCGCGGATGAGCGTGCCGGTGCGGGGGTCCAGTTTGACCTCGGTGGTGTCGGGTACCTGTTTGATTGTAACGACGATCTTCATAATTGGCCCTCCTGGTGATTGCTCCTGCGCGGCTCGCTCTAGCGGATGCGGACGCCGACTTTGCGGAACAGGTTGGTGGCGATGACAAGGCGCTGGATTTCGTTGGTGCCCTCAAAGATGCGGGTGATGCGGGCGTCGCGGTACATCCGCTCCACGGGGTACTTCTTCATGTAGCCCATGCCTCCGTGGATTTGCACGCACTTGTCCACGCAGCGGTCCAACACTTCGGAGCCGAAGACCTTGCACATGGCGGCGTAGGTGCTGAAGTCGCGGCCCATGTTGCCCGAGTCCATCATCCAGGCGGTGCGGTAAACGAGCGAACGCAGAGCTTCAATCTCGGTGGCCATGTCGGCGATCATCCACTGGATGGCCTGCTTCTGGGCGATGGGCTGGCCAAACTGGTAGCGGTTCTTGGCGAAGTCAATGGCCGCGTCCAAGGCCGCTTGCGCGCCGCCCAGGCAGCCTGCGCCCAGGCTGATGCGCCCCACGTCCAGCGTCTTCAGGGCCGTGAGGAAGCCCGCGCCAAACTGGCCCAGGACGTTCTCCTTGGGCACGACGCAGTCCTCAAAGATGATTTCAGCGGTGGAGGAGCCGCGGATGCCCATCTTGGTCTCTTTGGTGCCCACGCGGAAGCCGGGGAAGGTCTTCTCCACGATGAAGGCTGTAACGCCGCCGCGCGCGCCCAGGGCCGGGTCGGTTACGGCGAAGACGGTGATGATGTCGGCGATGTCGCCGTTGGTGATCCAGATTTTCGTGCCGTTGAGGATGTAGTTGTCGCCGTCGCGCACGGCGCGGGTCTGGATGGCCGCGGCATCGGAGCCGGCGTTGGGTTCGGTGAGGGCGAAGGCGGCGATCTTCTCACCACGGGCCAGGGGCGTGAGGTATTTTTCCTTCTGCTCGGGCGTGCCGTCCAGGTAGATGGCCATGGCGCCGATGCCGGTGTGGGCGCCGATGACGGTGGCGGTGGAGCCGCAGACTTTGTTGATTTCCTCCATGAGGATGCAGTAGCCGATTTCGCCCGCGCCCGCGCCCCCGTATTCCTGCGGGAAGGGCACGCCCATCAGCCCCAGTTTGGCCGCCTTGCGGATGACGTCCATCGGGACTTTCTCTTCCACGTCAATCTCTTCGGCGATGGGCGCGATCTCGTTCTGCGCGAACTCGCGGATCATGCGGCGAAGGAGTTCGTACTCTCTGGGAAATGTGAAGTCCATAGATGCGCTCCTTTTGGTTGGCGTCAGGCTCCCGAAGTCAGGAGAACTTCGGGAGCCTGGGAGATGACGGGCCTACCGGTCTTCAAACTTGGCCTGGCGCTTCTGCAGGAAGGCGGCCACACCCTCGCGCATGTCGTAGGTCTCGCAGAGTTTGGCGAAGTGCTCGGCCTCGTACAGCAGGGCATCTTGCAGGTCCATTTCCAAGCCCTTGTTCACGGCGTCAATGATGGCGGCCAGGGACAGGGCCGACTTGGACACGATCTTCTTGGCCAGGCCCTTGGCCTCTTTGATGACGTCGCCGGCGGGCACGACCTTGTTCACCAGGCCGATGCGGAAGGCTTCCTGCGCGGTGATCATGTCGCCGGTGAACAGGAGTTCAAAGGCCTTGCCCTTGCCCACGTAGCGCGGCAGGCGCTGGGTGCCGCCCCAGCCGGGGATGATGCCCAGGTTGATCTCGGGCTGGCCGAAGCGGGCACGGTCCGAGGCAATGCGGATATGGCAGGACATGGCCAGTTCGTTGCCGCCGCCCAGGCACACGGCGTTGATGGCGGCGATGACCGGTTTGGGGCTGGCCTCAATCTTGCTGAAGAGTTGCTGGCCCTTGACCACCACTTCCTTGGCGTCGTCGTGGCCCTTGAGGGCGTTGATCTCGTTGATGTCGGCGCCCGCCACGAAGGCAAACTGGCCCGCGCCCGTGATGATGATGGCCTTGACCTCGGGGTTGGCCAGGACCTCGTCAAAGGCGGCGTTCAGGTCCATGACGGTCCGCGTGTCAAAGGCGTTGGCGGGGGGATGGTCAATGGTCAGGATGGCGATGCGCTCCTCAACGGACACTTTCACATTCTGGTACTCACCCATGGTCTCGCTCCTTTCTCTCGTCGTGTTCTGTAGAATAGGTTTGCCGTTTCGCGGGAAGTGGGGCGGGCGGCCCCGCCCCACGCCAGTGCCGACCGTGCGCTAGGTGGTGTACTCCATGAAGCCCTTGCCGGTCTTCTTGCCCAGGTGGCCGGCGCGGACTTTGGTCTTGAGCAGTCGGGCCGGGCGGAAACGCGGGCCGTACTTGGCCGTGAACTCGTCCAGTTTCTGCAGGACATAGTCCAGGCCCAGGGTGTCGGCCAACTGGAGCGGGCCCATGCGCTCGCCCTTGTAGGTCATGCCGGTGCCGGCGATCATGGCCATGTCAATGTCGTTGACGGCCGCCACGTGCTCGGTTACGCACAGGACGGCCTCGTTGATCATGGGCATGATGAGCCGCTCCCAGGAGAACTCGGTGCCCTTCTGGGCCTTGCCCTCGGCCTGCACTTCCTGGATCATCTTGAGGACGGCTTCGGAGTCGCCGGTGCCCGGGTAGTCGTAGAACCCGGCGCCGGTCTTCTCGCCGAAACGCTTGGCCTGCACGAGTTTGAAGAACAGGTAGGCGGGCGTCATGCGTTCGCCGTACTCGGAGTACAGGTACTCGCCGACGTCGGCGCAGATGTCAATTCCGAGCATGTCCATCAGTTGGAAGGGGCCCATGGGCCAGCCGAATTCGCGCATGGCGGCGTCAATATTGGTGGCGCTTTCGGTGCCTTCCTGCAGGGCATAGACGGCCTCGTTCAGGTAGGGCATCAGCAGGCGGTTCACCAGGAAGCCGGGGCATTCCTGCACGACGACGGGGATCTTGCGCAGGCTCTCGGTGAACATTACCACGTCGTCCACGGTTTCTTGGGTGGTGTCCAGGCCCGGGATGACCTCCACCAGTTTCATGACGTGGGCGGGGTTGAAGAAGTGCATCCCGATGACCTTGCCCGGGCGCTTGGTGGCGGCGGCCATCTCGGAAATGGACAGGGCGCTGGTGTTGGAGGCGAAGATGGTGTGCTCGGGGCAGACCTCGTCCAGTTCGGCGAAGACGCGCTTCTTGATGGCCATCTTCTCGGGGACGGCCTCAATGACGATGTCCACGTCCTCAAAGCCGTCGTAGGTGAGGGTGGACGTAACGAGGTCCATCTTGCTCTGCATCTCGCCCGCGCTCATTTTGCCTTTTTCCACGCGGCTCTGGTAGATGCTCCGAATGGTATCCATGCCCTTCTGCAAGGCGGCCTGGTCAATGTCCTTGAGGACGACGGGCAGGCCGGAGAAACTGATGACTTGGGCGATTCCACCGCCCATGGCGCCAGCGCCTACAACAGCGGCTTTGAAAATGTACATCTTCGTACCCTCCTCTTTGCGTGATATGGGTGCCGACCGCGCCGATGGCGGCCGGCGCGAGGTTGCTACCAGGTTTTCAACGGGATGTTCGCGTCGGGCTGGCCGATGCGCACGAACAGCACCCAGGTGTCGGGGTGCTTCTGGAACATGGCCTTGTCGGCCTTGCCCAGGGTCTTGCCCACGACATGGTCGCCGGTGTTGGGTTCTATGGCGACGATTTCGCCGTTGTGGGCAGGCTCCAACTGGGCCTTGAGCGAGTTGTAGATTTCCAGGCCCTTGCTGATGAATGCCTGGCGGGTGGCCTTGTCCTTGTACATTGCCATCACGTCGGTCATGCTACGCCTCCTTCTGTGCCGTGCTATTTGCGCTCAATGATGATGGTGCCGCCCAGCCCGCCGCCGACACAGGCGGTGGCCAGGCCGAACTGGACGTCGCGCTTGTTCATCTCGTGCATGAGGGTAACGACGATGCGGGTGCCGGTGCAGCCGACGGGGTGGCCCAGGGCGATGGCGCCGCCGTTGACGTTGACCTTGCTCCAGTCCCAGCCTTCGTCTTCCAGTTCCCGCCCGCAGGCGAGGGTCTGCGCGGCAAAGGCCTCATTGATCTCAATGAGGTCAATGTCCTTGAGCGTCAGGCCCGCTTTCTTCAGGGCGATGGGGGTGGAGACGGCCGGGCCCAGGCCCATGATCTCCGGCGGGAGGCCGGCGTAGGCGTAGGCGCGGATGTAGGCCCAGGGCTTGAGGCCCAGGGCGTCGGCCTTCTCCTTGGACATCACCAGGGTGGCCGCCGCGCCGTCGCTGATGGGGCATGCGTTGGCCGGGGTTACGACGCCGCCCTTCTTGAAGACGGTGGGGTAAAGGGCCGCCTTTTGCACCGACAGGGCGGGGTTGATGCATTCATCCTGCACGATCTCCTCGTAGGCCACTTCCTGGCCAGCCACCTTCTTGGAGACACGGAACGGGACGATTTCGTCCTTGAAGCGGCCCGTGCGGGTGGCCATGAAGGCTTTCTTGTGCGATTCCACCGCGTACTTGTCCAGTTCCTCGCGGGTGAAGCCGTACATCATGGCGAGGTTTTCGGCGGTGTAGCCCATGATCATGTCGCACACGGGGTCGGTGAGGCCCTCCCATAGGGTGTCAATGAAGGTGGTGGAGCGGAGTTTGAGGCCCCAACGTGCGCCGCGGACACAGTAGGGGGCGGTGGACATGCTCTCCACGCCGGCGCACAGAAACAGGTCGCCGTCGCCGGCCTTGATGGCCTGGGCGGCGTTGGTGATGGCCATCATGCCCGACACGCAGTTGCGCTGCACCGTGTAGCCCGGCACGTGGGTGGGGATGCCGGCCATGAGGGCGGCGACGCGGCCGATGTTGGGCGCATCGCTCTGCTGGCCGATACAGCCCATGATGACATCGTCAATCTGGTTGGGGTCAACCCCTGTGCGCTGGATGACCTCCCGCAGCACCGCTGCCGCCAGTTCCTGGGCCGGAACGTCGCGGAACGCTCCTCCGTGGCTCCCGATGGCCGTTCTGACTCCTCCGACGATGACAACTTCTTTCATGCGCGCCTCCTTTGCGACAGAATGAGGGATACGGTTTGCTCCTGTTTGTACGGTGCGGTAACGCCATGAACGTTCACGGGATTTGCCCATCCCGAATTGCCCGACGGATGGCCTGCGGGGGCCTGGTTAGGGATGCCTCAGGCAGGGCGCAGGATGGCCCCCGTTGGTTTTGGGTTCGCAGCCTGACGGCTGGTTCGTCTCGGTGCCAGAGAGCGATAATAGAAAGAGCACGGGGAAGGGGGGGGCTTTCCGGGCCTACCCCATGTCCTCGTGCTCGGTTGTTCGCGGGTCATGCGCACAGGGCAAAAGGATGGGTACGGAGCGTAACCAAACCCGTTTGCTAGTCGGCATGGCTAGCATGCAAACTCCCTCGTTCGTGATGAGCGATCGGTGCTCGTCGGTTTTCTGTTTGTCCCGTGCGTATTGTTATTTTAGCACAGGTTGCGCATTTTTGCAAGTTGACATAATGTAAGAGGGGCGCGCGGTGCGGGGCGAGGGGATTGGACCCCTCACCCTAACCCTCTCCCCGCGGTGCGGGGCGAGGGGACGCGAACGCCCCGCGGCCGACGGCTGATCGCTGTCCGCTAGATGAACAGCGTGATCTTGGAGTCCTTCGCCTCCTGGACGTAGGCCCCCACCGCGCCGTACTCGTCAATCCAGTCCTCGCGCAGGTCCTCCTTGCCCACGCCCATGATCTCCATGGTCATCTCGCAGGCAATGACCTTGCCGCCCAGGTCGCGGAACTCCCGCATGAGTTTCTCCAGTTTGGCCACGTTGGCCTTCTGCATGCGGCGGCGGATCATCCACTTGCCCAGGCCGAGCATGTGCATCTTGGACAGCGGGCCTCCCTCCAGCCCGTCCTTCTTCAGGCGTTGGAGTCCCCAGAAGGTAAAATACAGGGACGCTTCCATCCCCATGGAAAGCGCCCCCGTCCCGATAATCAGCGCGCTGTAAATCTTATCGTAATCGCCACTGTGGACGATGATGGTTGCCTTGTCGGCCATGGTTGGCCTCCTTTCGGCCTACTTGCGGATGCGGATTCGCCAGGTCCCGTCATCCGCGTCGGTGATGTCCAGCAGTTGCAGGCCCAGGTTCTTGACCGCCATGGGGATCTCGCGCTTGGAGGCCTGGTGGGTGCCGACGACTTCCACCACATCCCCTTCGGCGGCTTTGCGCAGGGCCTTGCGCGTCTCAATAAGCGGAATCGGGCAGGTCTCGCCCTTTACATCCACAACAATGTGCGCCATACGCACCTCCAATGCGGCCAACGCCGCGACTACTCTTGCTCGTCGTCGTTGAAGATCACGTGCACCTCGGCCACGTCCCACAGGGGCTCCAGGCGCTCGCGGATCTCCTGCTCAATGTTGTTGGCGAACTGGTGATCGCGGGTCAGGTCCACCCAGACGGTAACTACGCCGTTGCCCACATCCACCTTCTTGACCACGTGGGTCTTGACGATGTCCAGGCCGGTGAGGGGGTTCATCACGTGGCGGAGCCGCTTCTCTACGATCTCCACGGTTGTAGGCTCGCGGTCTTCCACCAGGCCGTGCTTCTCCTCGTAGTTGCGGATGGCGGCGCGCAGGGTGTCCACGGCCAGCACCGAACAGTGCACCTTGACCGCAGGAAGCCCGCCCAGTTCCTCGGCAGCGGCCTTCCAGTTGATTTTGCGCGCCTCGTCCAGCGTCTTGCCCTTGGCCAGTTCGGTGATGATGGAGCCGGTGGCGATGTTGGACGCGCACCCGTAGGACTCAAACTTGATGTCCTTGATGGTCTTGGTCTCCTCGTCCACCTTCAGGTACAGGGTTACCATGTCCCCGCAGGCGGGGCTGCCCTCGGTGGCCTTCGCGTCGTAGTCCTCCATGCGGCCCACGTTGCGCGGGTTCTTGAAATGCTCAATGACTTTTTCGCTGTATGGGATTGGCATAAGTTCCTCCTTGCGTTTGGCCTTTAGCCTATAGCCTTTAGCCTTTGGCCGTTAGCCTTTAGCGAAGGGCTAGAGGCTAGGGGCTAGAGGCTAATGGCTGTTGTCTATTTCTCATCTTTCCCCAGTGGGCTGATGCGACGCAAAGTCTCTATGACCTCCGCCGTGGCGTCAATGACGCGGTCCACTTCCTCGGCGGTGTTGTAGCGGCTCAGCGAGTAGCGGATGGAGCCGTGGGCCAGTTCGTGGGTCTTGCCCATGGCCATCAGCACGTAACTCGGCTCCAGCGAGCGGCTGAAGCAGGCCGAACCGGTTACCACCGCGATGCCCATCATATCCAGGTGCAGGAGGGTGGATTCGCCCTCGGCGTAGTGGAACGAGATGTTGACGTTGCCCGGGAGGCGGCGGTGGCGCGGCCCGTTGAGTTCGGCCTTGGGGATGCGCGCCATGATGCCGTCAATCAGGCGGTCGCGCAGGCTGGAGATGTATTCCACCTGGGTGGCGCTGGTCATCTCCACGGCCTTGGCGAAGCCCACGGCGCCCGGCACGTTCTCCACGCCGCCGCGCAAGTTGAACTCCATGAACCCGCCGTGCATCCACTTGGCGATGGGCGTGCCCTCGCGGACGTACAGCGCGCCGATGCCCTTGGGCCCGTGAATCAGGTGCGCCGTGATGGTTACCAGGTCGGCGGGCGTCTCGGCGAGGTTCAGCGGGACCTTGGTGAAGGTCTGCGAGGCGTCGGTGTGGAACGCCACGCCCCGCTCCTTGACGATGGCGGCAATGGCGTCAATGTCCTGGATGGTGCCCACCTCTTCGTTGGCGTGCTGGATGGACACCAGGAACGTGTCGTCGGTGATGCTGGCGCGCAACTGCTCCAGGTTCACGAACCCCTCGCCGTCCACGTCCAGATAGGTAACGCGCACGCCCTCTTTTTCAAGCGCTTGCGCGGTATCCAGCACGGACCGCGACTCAATCTTGGAGATGATGAGGTGGTTCTTCTTGCCACGGAAGGCGCGCGCCATGCCCTTGAGCGCCCAGTTGTTGGACTCGGTCTCGCCCGAGGTGAAGATGACCTCTTCGGGCTTGGCCGCGCCCAGGGCCTGGGCGATGGTAGCGCGGGCGGCATCCAGCGCCTCGCGCACCTCTATGCCGGGCGAGTGGCTGAACTGCGACGATGCCACCGCGTACTTTTCGGTGAAGAAGGGCAACATGGCTTCCACGACGGCCGGGTCCACCCGTGTCGTCGCTGCATTATCCATGTAGATGATTTCGTTCTGCATGCTTCACTTCCCTAGCGAGAATTCGTGGCAGTGGGGCGGCGCGCTTGGACGAGAACGATGACTGCTGCGCCATGCCGAGCGCGCCGCTTCTGCCAACTGTATTCTATCTGATGCGAGCAGTGCCGACTATGACTTTGGTCATATTCGCAGGGCAAATCCTATCATAAAGTCGGATTTCTGTCAAAGGGCAGCCCTTTCGGTGCACCCCTCACCCTAGCCCTCTCCCCGCGCGGCGGGGCGAGGGGACGGGCGGGCGGCTATGGAAAGCCGCCCTACGTGTGCTGTTGCCGCGGGGCGGGGCGAGAAGGGGGTGGCGTGCGCACGGGCGGGGGGCGTGGACGCACCACGTAGGGGCGACCCGCGGGTCGCCCCTACCGGCGGACACGCGGGCCAATCCGTGACCCTCCGCGCCTCCGGCGTCCTCGGCGGTGAAACCCTGGCGCGCGCAGGGGTTACCCCTCACATCCCCCGTTCCCCCTTCTCTCCCCGCGCGGCGGGGCGAGGGGAGAATTTGACAGGGCCTCGTGCGCTGTGTATAATGCTTCCAGATGCAAATGCTTACAGGAGCAAACCATGTCTCACCACATGCAGGTCGCGCACCAGTTGCAGAGTCAGGGGTATCGCCTCACGCCCCAGCGCCTCGCCATCCTGGAGGTCATCAAGGGCGCGGGATGCCACATGACGATCCAGCAGATTCTGGACGAACTGGCCGCCACCTATCCCACGCTTTCGGTGCCCACCGTGTACCGCAACCTGCAGTGGCTCAAGGCTGCGGGGCTGGTGGCCGAGACCGACCTGGGCGGCGACTGCCATGAATACGAGTACATCGCCGAGCATCCGCACCACCACCTGGTTTGCCTGGAGTGCGGCGAGCGGCTGACGCTCCCCGATTCGCTCCTGGAGCCGGTGCGGCAGTATTTGCGCGAGACGTTGGGGTATCTGCCACGCACCGAGCATTTCGCCTTCTTCGGCATCTGCCCTGCCTGCCAGGCGCGCGCCCATGGGGAGGCGCATACGGACGAGGCGTAGACCTGTCGCAAAGCATCGCGCGGTCGCAATATTCCAGCAAGGAGATGAGACGATGTCAGGCAACGCGGTGGTTTCCTCTGTATTGGCCCTCGGGCGCATTGCGGGGGGCCACGGGCCTTCCGGTGGTTCCCAGCCGATGCACATCCCCGACGGCTTCCTCTCGGTTCCCGTGTCCATTCTGTTCTGGGTCGTGTCCATCATTGTGATCGGGTACGCGTTGCGGCGGGTGAGCCGTGAGTTGGACGAGCGGAAGGTTCCGCTGCTGGCGGTCTTGGCGGCGGTGATTTTTGCCGGCCAGATGCTGAATTTCACCGTAACGGGCGGTACTTCGGGGCATCTCCTGGGCGCGACGTTGGCGGCGGCGCTGTTGGGGCCGTGGGCCGCGATGGTCGTCATGACATCGGTGGTGAGCATCCAGGCGCTGCTGTTCCAAGATGGGGGCATCCTGGTGCTGGGCGCGAACCTGTTCAACATGGCGATTGTGGGGGTGCTGGTAGGATACGGCGCGTACCAGTTGCTCCTTCGGGCCTTCGGCAATCGGCGCTGGGCCTTGCCGGTGAGCGGGTTTGTGGCGGCGTGGCTGTCCATCGTCATCGCGGCGCTGATGTGCGCGTTGCAGTTGGCGGCTTCGGGCACGTCGCCGGCGAACGTGTCGGTGCCGGCCATGGGCGGGATTCACGCCCTCATCGGGATCGGCGAGGGGCTGATCACAGCCGGCGCGCTGGTCTTCGTGCTGGCGGCGCGCCCTGACCTGGTGGCGCCGGCGGCAAAGGCCACCGCAGGACAGAAGGCGCTTTGGATCGGCGGCGTGGCGCTGGCCATGGTGCTGGCGGTGCTGTCGCCGCTGGCGTCGGCGTACCCCGATGGGCTGGAGTGGGTGGCCGAGCAGCAGGGCTTTTTGGAGGCGGCCCGCGAGCCGTTGTACAACATCATCCCGGACTACGTCTTCCCGGGCATCGCGAATGAGGCCGTGGCTACCATCGTTGCGGGCGTGTTGGGCGCGCTGGTGGTTGCCGCGGCGGCCTACCTGGTGGCGCAGGGAGTGCGTCATCGGGCCATGCAGCAGTAAGCGCAGTTTGGAGAGCAGATGCCGGATATTCTGGATCCCTATCGTCCTCGGGCGAGCCTGGTGCATGGGGCCGACCCGCGCGTGAAGGTTGTCGTCGCCGTAGCGAGCATCCTCGTTACGGCGGCGCTGCCTTTGGGCGCGTGGCCATCGTATGTCCTGCTGCTGGCGGCGATCCTCGCCCTGGCGGTTGCGGCGCGGTTGGGCGTCGGGTTCACGCTCACGCGGGGCCTGATCGCGGCGCCGTTCGCGCTGGCGGCGCTGCCGCTGGTCTTTTCCACGCCCGGCGCACCGCTGGGCTCCCTGCGCCTGGGGCCGCTGGCGCTGGACGCGAGCGTGCCCGGGCTGGAACGTTTCCTGTCGGTGCTGGTCAAGTCCTACCTGTCGGTGCAGTTCGCCATCCTGCTGACGGCGACGACCCGCTTCACCGAGCTTCTTGCGGCCATGCGGGCGTTGCGGGTTCCGCGGCTGCTGGTGGCGGTGTTTGGGCTGATGTGGCGGTACATGTTCCTGTTCGTGCACGAGGTGAATCGGCTGCGGATTGCGCGGGATGCCCGCAGCGCCGACATCGGGCCGAAAAGCGGCGGCACGCTGGCCTGGCGCGCCCGCGTTACCGGCGGCATGGTGGGCAATCTGTTCGTCCGCGGCTACGAGCGCAGCGAACGGGTGTATCAGGCCATGCTGGCGCGGGGGTACGACGGGGAGGTTCGCACGCTCCCGACGGGACGGCTCTCGGCTTCTCAGTACGGGATTCTGGCGGGCAGCATGGCGATCCTGGCGTTCCTGGCTGTTCTGGGAATCCTGTTCGGGTAGGAGGGTACATTGGAGCGCGCGCCGCTGATTGAGGTGGACAATCTCTCGTTTCGGTATCCAGACGGCCAGCAGGCCCTGAACGGTGTGAGCCTGAAGGTGTATCCGGGGGAGCGGGTGGCTATCGTGGGGCCCAACGGCGCGGGCAAGTCCACGCTCATCCTGCACCTGAACGGCATCCTGGCGAGCGAGGATGGGCGGGTGCGGGTGGCTGGGCTTCCTGTGGCCGGCGAGCATGTGAAGAGAGTCCGCGCCCTGGTGGGCCTGGTGTTCCAGGATCCCGACGACCAGTTGTTCTCGCCGACGGTGTTTGAGGATGTGGCCTACGGTCCGGTGTACATGGGGCTACCCGAGGGCGAGGTGCGGCGACGGGTGAGCCGCGCCCTGGCTGCCGTGGGGATGGAGAGCTACGCGGATAGGGTTCCCCACCGTCTGAGCGCGGGCGAGAAGAAGCGCATCGCGCTGGCCACCGTGCTGGCGATGGAGCCGTCGGTGCTGGTGCTGGATGAGCCGACAGCCGGGCTGGATCCCCGCGGACGGCGCATGCTGATACGGCTGCTGGATAGCATGACCCAGACGATGATCGTGAGCACGCACGACTTGCTCATGGTGCGAGACCTGTTCCCGCGGATGGTGATCCTGGACAGGGGTCGGGTGGTGGCCGACGGCTCGACCGCCGACCTTCTGCGCGACCAGGCGCTGCTTGAGGCCCACGGGCTGGAATTGCCCTAGACGGTGGCCCCGGGCTGTGGCGCGCGATCCCGGTGGGGCTGAATCGTCTTTGCGACTGTGCGCGGTTCGCGGCGGGGCCGGAATGGACGGTGCCGTTTCATTTGCGGGGAACGAGGGTCTGCAAGAACCCTTGCGCGTTGGGGCCGGCATCGCGCCTCAACAAGGGGTTCACAGCAACTTCAAGAAGTCGTCCACGCTCAAGCGCGCTTGTTTCAGGATATGAGCCAGTGTGGATCGTTTGACCGGACGATGTGCCGGCACTATGATTTTCAGCACCTCGTCGCCAAGTCGCTTCTGCAAGCGGATGTGGCTGCCACGTTGCCGCACGACCGTCCAGCCATCCCTCTGCAAAGCGCGAATGATCTGGTGGTACGAAAGGCTGGGTACTTTGGTCAAAGTTCAATCTCCCGCACCACCGCCGTCTCTGGGGCCAAGGCGATCCAATCGTCCTCCACCGGCTCCAGATACAGTTCAATCGCTTCCTGGATATTCTTCAGAGCTTCCTCTAGCGTCTCCCCTTCGCTGATGCAGCCAGGGAGCGAGGGTACGTATGCCGTGTAGCCGCCTTCGTCGCTGGTTTCCAGCACGACCTTGAAACGCATGGCACTGCCTCCTCTCGCACTAAACGCTGCGGAAGGCTTCCACCCATGGCTGCCCGCAGGCGATACGCGCTCCGGCAAACCAATCCCGCCAGCCTTCTCGCCGTTGATTATACGGCACATGCCCATCTGCGTCAACGCTCGTCAGGGCATGGTAGTGTGCACGATTCGGTGGAAATTGGTTAGACCGATGCGCCGTAGTAATGAAACGCATGGAGCGTAGGGCGGGTTTCCATACCGGCCCCTTGCCTGACCGTGGCCCGACAAACCCTCCTCGCGCGCCTTTCGCCCCCCACGCACACCTGCGCCAAGGGATTGTCAGCGCGGCTGGGGCTCGGTCAACGCCGCGTTCGCCGGGCGCGGTTGCGCAGGCGGCTGGGACGTGCTAGAATCTGCGTGGGATTGGGCTTGCAGATCCGCAAGTTCCTCTTCCAGCGTTTCCAGTTCCAGAATCATGGCCGCGGGGACGGAATGTTTGGGCAGGCGCGCCCGCAAATCGTCTAGCCGTTGCTGCAGTTCGCGAATTCGCTGCTCGGTGTTCATCGGCTCCCCTCCAGGAGGGCGGTGAGTTCTCGGATGCGGGCCCGTAGTCGCGCTTCGTCGCGTGCGAACGAGGAGGTCAAACGGTTGAGTTCTCTGGCGCCGATGTGGACTCCGGTCTGGCCCATGGTCATGAGGCGCTCTTCCTCCAGGTCCTCTAGCGCGCGTTGCGCCTTCTCCAATTCTTCGCGCAATGCTTCCGGCGACAGAGCGCCAGGATCGTTGGTGTCCATCTGATACCTCCCATCGGTCGGATCGCAATGGGTTCTCGCGGAGATACCCCTATGGGGTATAATACGCAGGTCTGGTGCTTTTGTCAAGAATGCAAGAGCGGGAGGTGGCTATGAGGGCGCGGGGGCAGGACAGGCGTGGGAACCTGGTGGGCTTCGTGCTGTACGCTCTGGCGACGCAGGGCAAGCCGCCGTTGACGCAAGCCGAGTTGGCGCGGGCCATCGTGGCCGCGTTTGAATCGCCCGACGGGCGGAGCCTGGCCGACGGGCTGGATCTTCCCAGCCCTGAACTGCTGGGCGGCATGGGCGAGATCATCGGCGCTTTCGGCGACTGGCTGCGGGCGCAGGGGATTGTGGAGGGGTGCGGGTTCTCTCGGTCGGGCGACGCGCTGACCTGCGAGTTTCGGGCGTGCCTGTGCCTGGGGGTGGTGGATCGGCTACGGGCGGCCCAGCCCGACGCGGTCCCGCCCTGCGTGGTGGTGGGACTGCTGGCGGCGTTCTTTCACGCGCGGGGCATCCGCGCGGAAATGGTGTCCTTCCGCAGGACTGACGAGGGCTGCGAGTGGCAATTCGCGCTTAGGAGGTGAGTCCGATGAAAGAGGCCTGGCTTTATGAGAGGCTAGAAGGCGGGCGCGTTCGGTGCCACCTGTGCGCGCACCGCTGTTCCATTCGCGAGGGCGAGGTGGGCATCTGCGGCGTGCGGCAAAATCAGCAAGGGGCGCTGTACTCGCTCGTGTATGCCCGCCCCATTTCGCAGGCCGTGGATCCCATAGAGAAGAAGCCGTTGTTTCATTTCTACCCTGGCACCACCTCGTACTCCGTGGCGACGGTGGGGTGTAACTTCCGGTGTCGCTTCTGCCAGAACGCGGACATCTCGCAGATGCCTCGCGACCAGGGCCGCATCGTGGGGCGACATGTCCCGCCCGAGGATATCGTGGAGGACGCGCTGGCCACGGGCTGCCGGAGTATCTCCTACACGTACACCGAGCCGACGATCTTCTTTGAGTACTCCCGGGACATCGCCGTGCTGGCGCACCAGGAGGGACTGGCGAACAACTACGTAACCAACGGCTACATGACGGCGGAGATGCTGGAGGCGTTCTACCCGTACCTGGACGCCGCGAACGTGGACCTGAAGGCGTTCCGCGACGAGTTCTACCGCCAGCAGTGCAGCGCACGGTTGCAGCCGGTGCTGGATTCGCTGCGCCTGATGAAGCAGCAGGGGATATGGGTGGAGATCACCACGCTGGTGATTCCGGGCCTCAACGACGACCCCGGGGAATTGCGCGAACTGGCGTCGTTCATTGCGCAGGAGTTGGGCGTGGAGACGCCGTGGCATTTGAGCCGCTTCCACCCGATGTACAAGATGCTGGACCGGGGCAGCACGCCGGTGCAGACGCTGGAGCGGGCGTGGGCCATCGGCAAGGAGGTGGGCCTGAGGTACGTGTACATCGGCAACGTGCTGGGCGCGCGGGAGGAGAATACGTACTGCTGGAACTGCGGCCGACTGGTGATCGGGCGATTCGGGTTCTCGGTGCGGGAGCGGCACGTGCGGGATGGGCAGTGTGAGTATTGCGGCGCGGCGATAGATGGTGTGGGGCTGTGAGGCGCGCACCCGAACGCAAGTTCGTGCGTTATGCCCATAGGAGGCCATCTGCGCGGCGGGGTTGGGGATAGCCCCGCCGCTGCGTAGAAATCCCCAGGGGCGGTGTGGCCATTATGCCCTCACCCTGTCCCTCTCCCAGGGGGAGAGGGAACGGCGGATGTGTTCGCCCGACGCTAAAGCATCGGGCTGAGGGGGCAAAGCCCTGCGGGCTGGGGGTAGCCCCGGAGGGGCTTTGCGCGGGTAGCGCGGGGGTTCACCCCCGTGCGGGCATGCCGACCTCACCCCCTCATTCCCCCTCTCCGCTGGCGGAGAGGGGGAAGCCGAAGGCAGGGGGTGAGGTGTGCCTGCGCATGTGTTCGCCCGACGCTAAAGCATCGGGCTGAGGGGGCAAAGCCCTGCGGGCTGGGGGGTAGCCCCGGAGGGGCTTTGCGCGGGTAGCGCGGGAGTTCACCCCCGCGGACGGGAGCGGCGCCCTCACCCTGACCCTCTCCCAGGGGGAGAGGGGGAGCAAGGGGGCGGGAGTGGCACGGAACTTGCAGACCGAAGGGTGGCAGAACCCCCTTTCCGCGCCGTTGGGCATCGCGGGGGTGGGCCGGTTTCCGGTTGCGTGGGTAGAGCCATACGAATCACAAGTCAATTGTCGCAGGGGGCTTGAAACGCGACATAAAATGTGGTATAATATGTCAAGAGTAGAGGGGACTCCTCCTTTGGCACGTGTTGTGCACACGTCCTGACGATGGCGTGCAGGGTCGTTTTGTACCTTGTTGCTTGTCGCCTGGTGAATGTTTCCGTCGGGTCTAGCGTGTAACCGTCAAAGGTGTTCTCACACCGCCAGTAAATCAATAGGGAGGCAGCAAAATGCAAGCGAGATTCATCGTCCAAAGGATCGCCAACATTGTGGCTGTGCTTGTGATCCTGTCCATGCTGTTGGCGGTCGTCCCCTCAGGCGTGGCGCCGGCTACCGCAGCGCCGCCGCAAGCGCCTCCATCTGGCCCCACGGCGCAGAACGGTGTGGCCCACACCCTGCGCATCTACGGGACCGGGTGGAGCCGCGTGAACCTGCCCATAGAAGGCGACCCCCGGGCAGGCAACCCACTGGCGGATGATCCCGTTCTGGACACCAATCCAGAGGATCCGCCGTACACGGACCCCGTTTCCGTGTTTGACCCCGAAGGCGTGCAAGCCCCTAGTCGCGACCTGGTTACCTTCAACCCCGCATGGATGTACGAAGGCGCCACCCGCGACGAAAACTGGGCCAAGGGGCTGTACCAGAAGATCCTGACCCCCATCAATGCCTCGGAGAAGGTGTGGTTCCGGATGTGGTACGAGCCGGAGCACTGGGACAAAGACCTGAACGGCAACGGCGTCCTGGACATCTCCGAACCGCGGTGGGAGTTTGAGCCCACCATGCCGGTTACCGATATCTGGTATCCGGCCCTGATGCAGGAGTTCACCTACCTGCTGATGGAGGGCAAGCAACTGACCGCCGAGCCTCCGCCACTCCCGACCTGGGGCAACGTGGGTACGTCCTTCGTGTTCCCCGTGGGCATGAAGTACGAGGATCTGTTCACGGCCAGCGGCGCTGTGGACATGACCTCGGCCAACGCGCAGTTCGGGTATGGGCTCACCAGCCTTGACGGCGACTTTGATGGCGTGCCCGACATCGTCCACGTGGAGAGCGAGCGCTCGCTGTACGCGCTGACCAGCATCGCGGCGGATTTTGACGGCGATGGCCTCATCAGCCGTCTGGACCGCGACGCCACCGAGTTGAACGGCAACGAACTGGCCGTGCTACGGCTGGGCGCGATGCCGGTGGAGCGGGGCAAGGGCGTTCAGTTCCTGGACCACCTGGCCATGGTGGAGCAGGTGTCGGACAATGGGGTGCAGTTGGGCATCTACTACACCGGCGACCTGACGCCGCGGCCCTTCCCGTCGGTAACGTTGCAGATCGGCGACATGGTGCTGGCCGGCTCGCAAGGGCCTGCGCAGTTGATCCGCGCCGTCCGTAACGGCGGCCCCGGCACAAACATGACCCGCTTCCCGACCGGGCCGTGGTTTGTGTATCTCCAGGGCGTGGACCGCGACGAAAACCAGGCGATTCTCATCGTGGGGCGCGCCGTGGGCGCTACGCACAGCGCCATGGAAGACGGGATGTACCGCGAAGACCGCCGCCCGGGCGACCCGTGGTTCCTGAAGCGTTTCTACGTGGATGGCCACGAGTACAACGTGGTGGCGATCATGACCCGGAACGGTGGCGTTACGCCCGGTGAGCCGTTCGGGCCGGTCCCGGACCTGGACGTGGACAACGATGGTTTCATTGACCCAGCCTACGACCCCTACAACTTCGTGCCCGACGTAACGCAGTTCCAGTTCATCACCATCCGCACGCCCATCCCGAAGGTGCCGGTTCGCATCTCGCAGCACTCGGTGGAACTCCAGCCCTATCTGGTTGGCGATAACCTGCCTGTCCTGCCGCCGTACAACTACGAGCACTACTATATCCAGGACATCAACGCCATCCAGAAGTTCAGCGAATACGACATCTGGGATCCGGTGCAGCAGCGGTGGGAAATCAGCGTGCAGTCTGTCGGGCGGCTGGTAGGGCCGGTTCCGCCGATTCTCCAGAAGAACAAGACCCTGCCCTACGTGGGCTACGGCCCCAATAGCCCGTACACCGACGCGCGCGAGACCAGCCTCTACTACGTGGAAGAAGACAAGAACCCGCAGTTCCTGGGCATGCTGCGCGAACTGTACTCGGAGCGAGTAGAGGACGGCGGCCAGTTCTGGAGCACGCGACAGTTCATGACTGTGCCGTGGTGGTACACGGAACTGGTGTTCCCCGATGTCCGCGAGGCCATCACGGGGCAGGGCAATCCCGACCTGTACCTGCTGAAGAGCGTGTTCTTCAACTACCAGTCCGAGCGCCGCTACTGGCTGCGCACCGCGCCCGACTGGGCCGACTTGTTGGGCACGGCCGAGCCGCCGGTACCCATCATGTTCTGGTTTGACCCGGCGGTGGGCGGCAAGAAGTACAAGAACACCGAGGGCCTGCGCATCTACGGCGACTGGATTTACGGCGAGCCTGTGCTCGGCCAGATTCAGGACTGGACGTGGCCCGACGGCATCCTGGGCAACAAGGGCGCGGGCGATGTAACGGCCTACATGGACCGGCTGGCCAACTACCCGGTGGAAGTGCTGCCGTACACGGACCCGCTGGCGCCGTTTGACCCGGACCACGCGCAGGCGCCGCGCAAGGACTTCGTAACCCTCAACCCGGCCTACATGAACGAGTACCAGAACGGTGGCGAGCCGCTGGTGGACCTGTACCGGCAGATCTCTATCCGCGAAGGGAATGCAGGTGAGAAGGTGTTCGCCCGCATGTGGTATGAGCCTTCCTACGTGGACAAGATCGTGCGGGCCACCATCGCGGGAACCGGTGCGCCTGTGATCACCCCGACCGAGGTGATGACGTTCCCGGCGGTCATGCAGGAATTCACCTACATGTACCTGGACATGAACGACCAGCCCAGCGCTGGGCAGCCGGGCAAGAGCGTCTTCGCCTTCCCCATCGCGACGGGCGAGGACGAACTCCCTGCGCCTGTGGGCGGCTCCATCCCGAGCGGGCAACTGCCCTCGGCGGGCTACGGCCTGACTACCTTTGACGCCGACTTTGACGGGCTGGAGGACGCGGTTACGATCCACTCGGAGTACACGCTGCAACAGGTTACCAGCATCGGTGCGGACTTCAACGGCAACGGCGCGATTGACTACCTGGATACCGATGGTACTGCGCTGACCGGCGATGAGTTGGTCATCTTCGCCAGGGCGGTCCATCTGCAGCGCGGCCAGAGCGCCCAGTTGCTGGATCACATGGTGAGCCTGGCGAACATCGCCGTGCCCGCGACCTCGGCGGACCTGACGCTGTGGTACACGGGCGGCGGGATGCAGGCCAACAACAGCAAGCACCCTGACCTGGTGCCTGGCTCGCCTGTAACGCTGCGGCCCGGCGACATGGCCATCGTGGACCGCAACGGCTATCGGCGCATCCTGGCCGGCGGCACGAACCTGGGTAGCCTCAACGGCGCGTGGTTCGTGTACGTGGACCAGATCAACTCGGCCACCGAGACCGTCAACCTCATCATCGGTCGCGCGCTGGGCGCGAGTCGCTCGGCCATTGACGATGGCGCGGGTGGGCACGACCTGGTGGCGGGCGACCCGTGGTACCTCAAGCGGTTCTTCGTGGACGGGCACGAGTACAACGTGGTGGCTCTGATGACCGTGCCCAACCCCTACCAGTATCCGAACGAGGATCGGTTTGAGTTCAAGTACATCACCATCCGCACGCCTGTTCCGAAGCCCGAGGACTTCACGAACTACGAGGACAGCCAAATCCTGCAGGGCTACGGAATCGGCAACGTGATTTCGGTGATGCCGCCGTTCAACTACCTGCACACCGTGCGGGAAGATATCCTCAGCATGCCGGAGACCTGGAACAACCCGAACCCGCAGATCATCCCGCCCAACCGCACGGAGTTGACGCTGGGCAACCCCGCGTACATGCTGTGGGCAGATCCGAACTGCATCGGCAACGTGCTCACGCAGCGGCCGCCTCTGCGCATCTCCATCGTGGACGAGGCCCGCGAGCCGCAGTTCTACGGCGAACTGAAGGAAATCTACCTGTTTGACGGCGTGCAGATTCCGCAACTCTGGATGCTCACCGAGTATCGGACTTCGCCCGACAAGTACACCGAACTTCTGTTCCCCGCCGGCGAGAAGTACCTGATGACCACCGACTGGTGGTGGTACAACCTGCGTGAGAACTTTGCGTGCACGCAGTACCTGCCGACTCCGCTGGCGGCGCAGATGCCGGAGTACAGGGTGATGTTCTGGTACGATCCGACGGACCCGAAGGACATCTACATCAACACGACCACCGCGTGCGAGCCGCCGCAGGCCGACTTCAGCGCCACGCCCACGCAAGGGCAGGCTCCGCTGACCGTGAACTTCACGGACCTGTCGGTGGGCAACATCACATCCTGGTCGTGGGACTTCGGCGACGGTGGAACGTCTAGTGAGCAGAACCCGTCGCACGTGTACAACACCCCGGGCGTCTACACCGTAACGCTGACGGTCTCCGGGCCGTGCGGCGTGGACGCCGAGACCAAGATCGATTACATCCTGGTAACGACCTGCGCGCTGATCCACCTGTCGCCGACAACGCAGACGGTGGGCGTGGGCCAGACGGTGGGTGTGGACATCCGGGTGGAGAACGTCTCCAACCTGTACGGGGTGGACCTGCAACTGTCGTTTGACTACACCCGCGTGCAGGTGGTGGACGACGACCCGGCGACGCCCGGCATCCAGATCACGCCTGGGCCGTTCCTGCCCGCCGGCAGCGGGTACACGCAGAACAACTCGGCCGACAATGGGACCGGCGTGATACGCTACACCTTCACGCTCCAGAACCCGGCGCCTCCGGTGAGCGGCAGCGGCGTGGTAGCGACGATCCACTTCATGGGTCTCGCCACCGGCACCGCGAACGTGGCGTTCACCCTGGGCATGCTCGTGGACCGCTACGGCGAGCAGATGTGCAGCACGACGCAGGGCGGGTCGCTGGAAGTGGTGATCACGACCGGCTCCATCAGCGGCCAGGTGTCGCTGCAGTCGCGGACGGATCATAGCGGCACGTCCGTGGCGGCGGGCGCACTGCCTCCGGTTAGCACCGGCAGCGGCGGCACCTTCACCATCGCCGGCGTGCCTGCTGGGACCTACACCGTAACTGCGAGCAAGCCGGGCTACCTGTCGGCCCGCAAGACCGGCGTCGTCGTGCCGGCCTCTGGGTCGGTGGACATTGGCAGCACGATGCTGCTGGGCGGCGACGCCAACAACGATGGCACCATCAACATCGTGGACCTGGTCATCGTGGGTGCGATGTACGGCTCCACGCCGCCGGCGGACTCTCGTGCCGACATCAACGGCGATGGCACCTGCAACCTGATTGACCTGGTGCTGGTGGGCGCGAACTACAACCGCACCGGCCCGACCGACTGGGGCACGGTGGCGGCTGTCTCGGCGGCTGCACGCGGCCAGGCCAAACTGGGCTTCTCGCCTTCGTTCCGCATCGTGCCCGCAGGTTCCGAGACGACGGTTGAGGTCGTCGCGAGCAGCGTGGCCGACCTGTACGCGGGCGAGTTGGAGATTCGCTACGACCCGGCGGCGCTGAGCGTGCTGGACGCGGATGTGAACAAGGATGGCGTGCAGATCGGCGTGGGCGAGGTGTTCGCGGGGAGCGGCGCGTTTGTGGCGCTGAACTCCGTGGACACGTCCGCCGGCGTGATCCGCTTCGCCGCCACCTTGCTGGATCCGACTCCGGCGCTCCAGGGCAATGCCGTGCTGGCGCGAATCACGTTCAAGGGCGTGAAGTCCGGGCCGACCATGCTCCGCTTCGGCAACGTGCAGTTGCTGACGGCGCAGGCCGTGGCGCTGGACGTGAAGGCTCAGGACGGGTCCCTGTGGCTGGGGCCGATCCGCGGTATCGGCGCTGACCCCGACATCAAGTTGCTGCGGATTCAGTAACCTTGTGCGAAAGGGTGGGCCTGGGGCGCAGGACCAAGCCCCAAGGCCCACCCCGGAGGCCGGGCCTATCCCCCGTCCTCACCAAGATTGTCAAAAGGACACTAGTTGGTATAAGGAGGAATGACACATGAACGGAAGAGAGAAAGTGCCACTGGCCCGGCGCATCGTTTCTCTCGTCGTGGCAGCGGTTACCATCCTGGTGGGGTTGGGGACACCGTTCGCGGGGAGCGACGTCGCACGGGCGGATGGCGCAACGGTGGCGCTGATCCCAAGCGCCTCAAGCGTACCCGTCGGTGGCACCGTTACCCTGGACGTGCAAATTCAGAACGTAACGGGGCTGTTCGGCGTGGAGGTCAGGCTCAGTTTTGACCCCACGCGGCTCCAGGTGCAGGACGCGCTGGCCTACCAGACGGGCGTGCAGATCCAGCCGGGGACCTTCCCGAACCCCGCCGACGGGTTCGTGGCGGTGAACTCGGCGGATAACGCCTCGGGCACCATCATCTACGCGATGACGCTGCTGGCGCCGGCCTCGCCCGTTTCGGGGACCGGTACCCTGGCGCGCATCGTGTTCCAGGGGGTGAGCGGCGGGTCGGCGAGCGTGATCTTCACGTCGGTGTCGCTGCTGGACAACCTGACGCAGCCGATTCCGGCGTCCACGCAGAACGCCACCATCACGGTTACGGGTGGCCCGACGAACACGCCCGCGCCGACGGCCACGCCGACGCGGACGCCCGGTCCGACGGCCACGCCTGGCCCAACGGCTACGCCGGGACCCACCGCGACCCCTGGCCCGACGGCGACGCCAGTGCCCCCCGGCCCGTGCGCGTTCTACTACACCGTGCGCTGGGGCGACACGCTGTACTCCATCGCGCGGCGCTTCGGCACGACGGTGCAGGCCATCGCCGCCGCCAACGGCATCGCGAACCCGAGCCTCATCCGCGTGGGGCAGGTACTGTGCATCCCGGGCGTAACGCCGCCGCCACCGCCGCCGCAGGACTGCTGGTACGTGGTGCAGCGCGGCGACACGCTGTACTCCATCGCGCGGCGCTACGGCACGACCATCTGGTACCTGGCGAGCATCAACGGCATCTCCACCTGCTGCTTCAACATCTATGCAGGGCAGCGGTTGCGGGTGCCGTGCACGGTAACCCCGCCGCCACCCGGACAGTGCTACGTGGTGCAGCGCGGCGACACGCTGTACTCGCTGGCCATCCGCTGGGGCACGACGGTGTACGCCATCATGGTGCGGAACAACCTGACGAACCCGAACTGCATCTACGTGGGGCAGGTGCTGTGCCGTCCGTAACGCGCACCTAAGCGACATCTCCTTTCGCAGATGGGAGACCGCTCACCGCCGAGCGGTCTCCTGTTGTTTGGAGAGGGAGCGGCTCCTTCTGATTCAAGTACAGGTCGGCGAAGAAGGGGTAGAGTTGGCGGGCATTGGTGATGGTTTCGGTGGGGATGCGGTATTGGGCGGGGTACAGGATGAAGGGATAGTCCTGCGGACCGCCGACGCCCCCGTGGGTGCTGACCTGGTCTTCAAACGAGACGAGGACGCCGGGCCTGTGCCAGCCGCCGAACAGGATGAGGTCGCCGCTGTGGGGGAACGCGGCCAGTTCGCGGAGTTGCTCTGCCGCGATGTCGGGTTCGTCGGCGAGGGCCAGCGGATTCTCTCCCTCTACCTCGGCGCCGCGCGGGGTGAGCAGCGTCTGTCCGCGTTTGCCCAGCGCCACGGCGCAGTCGGCCTCCGACGCGAGAATGATGCCGATGCCCGGGTGCTCCAGGAGGGCCGATAAGAGGTCAGGGTAGAGGAGGGCGATCTCGCCCAGCCGTAACTTGCGGGGCGCGACGTTGAAGTACACGTGCGCCGCAGGCCCGGAGTTGCGCACGACAATGTCGCTGATGCGCTGCAAATTCCAATCGGAGGGGTCCACGCTGGCGGGAATCCGCCTGTGCAAGAAGTGGCGAAGGCGGCGCAGGAGGGCGCTTTGCCTCCTGCCGAGTCTCGCTTCCACGCCCTTGAGTTCGTCCAGCAGGAAGCGCATGCGGAGCGCGGCTAGGTCGTCGCCCGACGCCGCCTCATCCAGGAGCACGGGCTGTTGGACATGCTCGCGGATCCACTGGCCAATGGTTTGGCCGTACAGATGCTGGAACGGGACGGAAGGGGTCATGCCATGATCCGACAGGACGTAGAGGTCGTACTGGCGGCGCGTGTAGCGCCTGCGCATCCGGTCAATGCGTTGGATTTGTCGGTCAATGGCGCGCAGGGTGCGAAACGCCTGGGTGCTGTCGGCCCCGTAATGGTGGGCTACGTCGTCGTAGGAGTTGTAGTTGGTGGCGATAGACGGCACGCCGCGATAGACATCCAGCAAGGCGGCGAAGGTCTGAATCTCGCGGAAGATGACGTCGTTGGCGACCTTCAGGAAGGGCGACGGGTGCGCGTAGGAACGGCGCAGGCTTGGATAGAAGAGGGCGCGCACCTGTCGCGCGAAATGGAGTAGGTATTCCCACGCCGCACGGCCCAGGATGATGGCGATGCGCCAGGGGCTGAGGGCGAGGAGCACGAGGAACCCGACGCCGCGCATGTTCTCAAAGAATCGGTGGCGGCCGATGGAGCCGAGGGTGAGCAGAGACAGGGTAGCGCCGCCGTCAAACATATTGACATAACTAGAGCCACCTTGCAGGATTCCCGGGCGCGAGGCGGCGATTCTCTGTTGCAACTCGGCCATGAACCCGGGCGACTTGCAGCCGACAGAAGCATGGCGCTCTTTTTCGTACCAGCGGAAGGCGGGGATGTCGTAGTTGTCGCCGTAGAGGATGCCCGCCTGGACGGCGGGGGTGGTGGTGGGTTGACCGCAGCGCCAGCGGGCCAGTCTGGCGGCGCCGCTCTGCACGAGGCTGGACAGGAAGGGCGCGTAGCCCCGCTCCATGGCTTGCAGGAGGTGCGCGTGGGACAGGGCGTCAATCTGGATGAGGATAAAGCCGCGCTTGCCCCCGTCGTCGGCGGGCGCAGCGTGGCCCACCGTCCGCTCCCACGTGCGATACTTGCGCGTGTGGTAGGCACGCGAGATGCGGTCGGCCAGGTCCAGAATCTTGCGCAAGTGCCAGGCGATGCCGCTGCCGGAAGTCGGCTCTTGTTGGGCGGACACGGCTGCCTCCCGTGCATGACCGCGAATCTTGCCGATGGCCGAATGTGGAGGGATTATAGGCGACGACGGGCGTGCGCGCAAGCGGGCGTCGTGCCGTGCGGGGTAGGGGCAGGTATGGAAACCTGCCCTACGCACTGCCGGTAGACACGTAGGGCGGCTTTCTGTAGCCGCCGGGGGCAGGGGCAGGTATGGAAACCTGCCCTACGCACTGCCAGTAGACACGTAGGGCGGCTTTCCACAGCCGCCGGGGGCAGGGGCAGGATGGGAACCTGCCTACGCGCACTGCGATCGGTCAAGCGCCTTGACACGCGGCGCGAACCGTGGTATAATGCCTCTCGGATAATCGATTATCGATTATTGGAAACCCCATGGCGCGCTGCGCAGAATACGAACCAGGAGATGAACATGTCCTCACTTGACGACTATCGCAAACTGTACGATTTGAGCGGGAAGGTGGCGCTGGTGGCAGGGGGCGCGGGCGGGATCGGCGCGGCCATCTGCGAGGCGCTGGCGGCCTTCGGGG
>JACIWU010000023.1:19798-38326 GCA_014360805.1 Chloroflexota bacterium | reverse complement strand
GGGCAGTTGTCAAAAGGGCGAGAGGAGTGTTATGTAAATATCACACGCGCTGTGGGATTTCGTTGACTGAACTACGTCGGTATACCCAGTGCACAATCGTGCATTTGACAGAATCTGCAGATTGGATAATATTACCTGTACATATTGACAACTACAGAGACTTCTATCCAAAGCGAGCAACGATGGACGAGCGTACCACCTTCGAGAACTCGGCCGCCCTGTTTCGCCAGCACGGTGGCATCCTGCGCACATCCGAGGCACTCCGCCTAGGCCTGCACCCGCGCACCTTGTACGCAATGTACGACGCAGGCCTGCTCGTACGCCTCAGCCGGGGCCTCTATCGGCTGGCCGACCTCCCTCCCCTATCCAACCCAGACCTAGTGACCGTAGCACTCAGGGTTCCGCAGGCCGTGATCTGCCTGGTGTCCGCCCTGGCGTTTCACGAACTCACGACTCAGGTACCCCATGTGGTGGATGTTGCCCTGCAAAACCGCTCGGAGCGCCCCCGGCTGGAACATCCTCCCCTGCGCATCTTTTGGTTCTCAGGGCCTGCGTGGAGCGAGGGTGTCCAGATCCATCAGATTGATGAGACGCCCGTTCGCATCTACGGACCAGAGAAAAGCGTGGCCGATGCCTTCAAGTACCGCAGAAAAGTGGGGCTAGACATCGCCATTGAATCCCTGACGCTCTATTGCCGAAGCGGCGCAGCAGACATCACCAGACTTCTACATTTCGCCCGCATCTGCAGGGTCGAGAAGGTGATCACACCCTACCTGGAGGCACTGCTATGACCCGAAATGTGCCTGCATCCATTCACCAACGCCTGCTGAATCGCGCCAAGGCCGAGTCTCGCCCTTTCAACGAGCTGCTGCAGTACTTCGCGTTGGAGCGATTCCTCTACCGTCTGGGGCGCTCTGCCCATCGCCAGCGATTTGTGCTGAAAGGCGCTTTGATGTTCACCGTTTGGCATTCACCATTCTCGCGACCCACCCACGACATCGACCTGCTGGGACGGCTGGACAACTCCGTTGAGAGTGTTCTCGCCGCTATTCGGGAGATCGGCGCCGAGCCAGCCCCAGACGATGGACTGCATTTTGATGCCGAAAGCGCCACCGGAGAAACCATTCTCGAAGCGGGCCGGTATCAGGGAGTGCGTGTACGCTTCGCAGCATACCTCGGCACAGTCCGCATCCCTGTGCAGATTGACGTCGGCTTTGGGGATCCACTCGTGCCGGGCCCAACGCTCGTCCAACTTCCGACGGTACTGGACCTCCCAGCGCCCGAGATGTTGGGGTACAGCCGTGAGAGCGCCATCGCCGAGAAACTCCACGCCATGGTCCACAGAGGCGCCATCAACAGCCGGATGAAGGATTTCTACGATATCTGGCTGTTGGCCTCCCGATTTGATTTCCAGGGGACTACTCTCGCGGATGCGATCGCGAGCACGTTTCAGCAACGGCGCACGGCCATACCCGAGGCTCCCATCGCATTCGGCGCGAAGTTCTCTGGAGATCTGGACAAACAGGCACAGTGGACCGCGTTTCTTCGGCGCACACGAATCCAGGATGCGCCTCGCACGCTTGGCGAAACTATCCAAGTGATCGCAGCATTTCTCGGCCCAGTGCTGGAAGCGCTTTCGCAGGAGCGGATCTTCAACAGCCAGTGGCCTGCTGGCGGCCCTTGGCGTTCCCAGCAGGATGGGCAAGGTCGACCGTCCGAGGATTGATCGCCTCTTGGCTGGCCGACGGGTGGCTGGAGGTGGCTGACCCATCGCGAAAGGCGCGCCGCTATCGCTTATCGGCGAATGATCGGCGGTTTGTCGGCGAAATAACGCCGGAGTAGATCACAGAGCAGTTTACACGCCACCTGTCCTACATGCCTCGTTCGGGCAGCGCGCAGCTAGGCCGCCATGTCCGCCCCCTACCGCCGTATCTCAGACAGGATCTCAACCCCCGTCATGGCCGATTGCCACCCCTGGCCGATCTGCTGTCTGAGGTCTACCAGTTCCTTCCACGCGGTCTTGCGGGCGTTGGCCGTAGGCGCTTCGCTGCGACTGGTCTCTCCGAGAGGCAGGAGCACAGCCACCGGCCTGCCCCGGTAGGTCACCAGGACGGGCGCGGCGATCCCGCACCGCGCGGACGATTTCCGATGCCCGAGCCTTCAGTTCCCGCACGCCGATCCCTTGCATGGACACCCGCACCCAATTTGACAATGGAACGTTTGTTCTATATCATACCCTTGGGTAGGTGCTCTATGGCCAGGACACGCCGCAGCAGGAAACTGCAACAGACCCTCTCCACCATCCAACAGCGCTGGGGGCCGACGGCCATCCGCACCGCAAAGGAATCCGCCGTCGTTCCCGATCCGCCTGCCCTGCCCACAGGCTTCCGCACCGTGGACCAACTCCTCGGCATCGGCGGGCTCCCCAGGGGCCGCATCACCGAACTCATTGCCTCGGGCACTGCCGGGCAGGCGACCCTCGCTGCCAAGACCCTGGCCCAAGCCCAACGACTCGGCCAACAGGTCGCCTGGGTGGACATTGCCCACATGGTGGACCTGGACTTCCTCGCCCGCTGCGGCGTCCGCTTTGACGCTCTCACCATCCTGCGTCCCTGGGACTTCGCCCACGCCCTTGCCATGACCGGCGACCTGCTCCGAGGCGGGGGCATCGGCGCCCTCGTCGTGGACACCGTCGCCGACCTCCTGCCCGGCGAGGAGAACGCCCTGGACATCGCGCTCCGCGAATGGAATCCCGTCTTGAGCCGCGCCCTTTGTGCCTTGATCGTCTTGACCGAAGTGTCCTCTGCGGACGCGTACCCTTCCGGCCTGACCCTCCCCTTCTTCGCCAGCGTGCGCCTCCAGTTCCAGCGCCGGAATTGGCTGTACCGCAGGAACCGCGTGGTGGGGTTCACGTCCAGCGTTGCCGTGCTCAAGAATCGGTTCGGCCCTTCCGGCCGATCGGCCTTGATTCAGGTGCGCTATGCCAATGGCATTCAAACCGGCGATGACTAGACTGGGGTGCGTCTGGATTCCCCACTTCATCGCCCAGGCGATGGGAGAAACCGGCGACGCCCGGCCCCTTCTCGTGGTAGAAGGCGCCCAGGTGCTGGACGCCAGCCCTGACGCCGCGGCCTTGGGGGTTCAGGTCGGCGAGAGGATATCCAAAGCGCTGGCCCGATGTCCCGATGCGCGGGTGGTGCCCCTGGACCGCGCCCGATGCCAGGCCCTTTGGGAGCGTGTCCTGGACGCCCTGGCCCTGCACTCCCCTGCCGTGGAAGAGGCCCGATGGGGCCTGGCCTACCTGGATGCGAGCGGCATGGCAGGGTTGTATGGGAGCGAGGAGGCATGGTGCCAAGCCGTGCGGCAGGAAGTGGAGCACGCCTCGCAGATGCCGGCTCGCATTGGGGTGGCCGGTTCCCGTTTCGCCGCCTGGCTTGCCGCCAAGACCGCGGAATCCGGCGTCGGCGTGGTGGAGCAGGCCGACCGCGCGTTCTTGTCGCCGTTCCCGGTCGCGGAACTGCCGTTGGCGGAGGACACCGTGCGCAGGCTCCACCTGCTGGGCATTCGCACCATCGGAGCGTTCGCCCGTTTGCCTGCCACCTCCGTTGCCGAGCAGTTCGGCCCCGATGCGCTGGAGGCTCACCAATGGGCCAGGGGCATGGACAACCGTCCACTGTCCGGCCAACGCCGCGAGGTGGTGGAGGTGAACCTGGACTTTGACATCCCGGAAACGGGGCGGGAGCCGCTGGCGCAAGCCTTGCTCGCGGCAAGCCAGAAGGCCCTGGCCCGCCTGGGCAAGAGCGGGCTGGCCGTGCGCCGGGTTACATTGCAGGCCCGCCTGGACAAGGGCGAAACCTGGGAACGCACTGCATGGGTAGGCGAAGCCGTGGGGCCAAGCAAACTGCACTCGCTGTTGCAAGGTCTCCTGGCCGGTCTAGGTGGCGATGGGGATGGCATCGCGTCGGTCTCCCTCAAGTTCGCGGGGCTTGAACCTACGGTGGGCAGGCAATTGAACCTGTTCGCCCACGCCGAGGGGCGCACCCGCCTTGAGGAAACCCTTCGGAAACTGGCGCAGAAGCATTCGCCGGGGTGTGTGGTGCGGGCCTGTGTCCGGTCGCCGGGGGCCCTTCTCCTTCGCGACCGCTACGCCCTGGAGGAGGTAGACCCATGACGCCCTTCTGGCCCCACGGTCAAGCCGTGGACATGCAGGCGTCTGGCGATGCGCCTGCTGCCTTCCGCTGGAACCGTCGCAGGCACCGCGTGCAGCATGTGAGCGCCCGCTGGCGCATTCACACCCTCTGGTGGACGGGAGCCGAGGTCTGGCGCGACTACTGGGAGGTTACCACCGATACCGGCCTCCTGTGCGTACTGTTCCACGACCTCTTGAGCGGCGCGTGGTACCTGGAAAGGATTTACGAATGAGCCCGTATGCCGAGCTCCACTGCCACTCGTGCTTCTCGCTGCTGGATGGAGCCTCCACGCCCGAAGCCCTGGTGGAGCGGGCCGCCAAACTGGGAATCCCCGCCCTGGCCCTCACCGACCACGACGGGCTGTACGGCGCGGTGCGGTTCTCCGTGGCGGCACAGGAGCACGGCATCCATCCGGTCTTCGGCGCTGAGGTTACCCTGGAAGGCGGCAGCCACCTGGTGCTCCTGGCCGAGAACCGCACCGGATGGGCCAACCTGTGTGCCCTCATCAGCAAGGCGCAGTTGGGCGGGAGCAAGGGCCAGGCGAGGTTGAAACTCCCCTGGCTCCGAGGCCGCACCGAAGGGCTGATCGCCTTCACCGGTTGCCGCAACGGGCGGGTTCCGTCGCTCCTTCTTGCGGGCGACAGGGACAAGGCCTTGACGGCGCTCCGAACCCTCAAGGCGCTCTTCGGCCCTCGCAACCTGTACGTGGAACTCCAGCACCACCTGCACCGCGAAGACGACGGGGTGAACGCCGACCTGGCGGAACTGGCCGCGACGCTCCATCTCCCCCTCGTCGCCACCCACAACGTCCACTACGCCACCCGCGACGGCCACCGCCTGCACGACGTCCTCGTCGCGGTTCGCCACAACCTGCCGCTGGAGGAAGCCCAGCCGTACCTGCGCCCCAACTCCGAGTACTTTCTCCAATCGCCCGCCGAGATGGCCGCGCGGTTCGCCGCCTATCCCGAAGCCCTGGCCCATACGCTGGAAATCGCCGAGCGGTGCCGCGTGGCCCTGGACTTCCGCCGCGATGCCCTGCCCCCTCAGCCCGACCACGCCGACCCAGACGCCCGCCTGGCCGACCTCTGCCGCGCGGCGCTCCCTGTCCGCTACCTACACAACCGGGGCCAAGCCGAACGGCAACTGGCCCACGAACTCCAGGTGATCCGCCAGACCCGCCTCGCCGGGTACTTCCTCCTGGTGTGGGACATCGTGCGGTTTGCCAGGGATCGGGGCATCCTGGTTCGGGGGCGCGGTTCGGCGGCCAACTCCATCGTGGCGTACCTCCTGGGCATCACCCACGTGGACCCCCTGGAGCATGACCTGCTCTTTGAGCGATTCCTCAGCCCAGAGACCCGCGTCATGCCCGACATTGACCTGGACTTCTGCGCCCGCCGCCGGGAGGAGGTCATCCAGCACATCTACGAGCACTACGGCGAGTCCCACGTCGGGATGGTGTGCACCTACGTTACCTACCAGGAGCGCTCGGCCGCGCGCGATGTGGGCAAGGCGTTGGGGTTTCCGCCCGACCTGCTGGACCGGATCGCCAGGTCCATGCGCGGGCATTGGGGATATGCCGTTACACCGCCCCCGCCCGAAGGCGTCTCTTCCGGCATCTGGCAGGAGTTCCAGGCGCTGTGTCGGCAGATTCACGGCCTGCCCCGCCACTTGAGCATCCATGTGGGTGGGATGTGCATCACCGCCAGGCCGCTGGACGAGATCGTGCCCCTGGAACGAGCCACCATGTCGGGCCGTGTCGTCATCCAGTGGGACAAGGACAGCCTGGAGGACGCCGGCCTCATCAAACTGGACATCCTGTCTCTGCGCACCCTGTCAGCCATAGACGAGTGCCTGCGCCTGGCGGAGCAGCACCGCGGGGTTCGCGTGGACCTGGACGCGCTGCCCCTGGATGACCCCGCAGTGTACGACGCGCTCCAACGCGCCGACACCATCGGGGCGTTCCAGGTGGAGTCCCGCGCCCAACAGCAGGCGCTGGTCAAGATGAAGCCGCGCACCTTCCGTGATCTCGTGGTGGAGGTCGCCATCATCCGCCCCGGGCCGCTCCAGGGCAACATGGTGCATCCCTTCTTCCGCCGCAGGCAGGGCCTGGAGCCGGTAACCTATGCCCACCCCATGTTGAAGCCCATCCTGGAGGAGACGCTGGGGGTGATCGTGTTCCAGGAGCAGGTGATCAAGGTGGCGATGGCCATGGGGCGGTTCTCCGCGGGCGAGGCGGACCTCTTGCGCCGCGCCATGTCCCGCCACCGCTCCGACGAGGAGATGGCGGCCTTCCGCGAGCGGTTCGTCCAGGGCGCGCTGAGCCAGGGCGTGCCCCAGGAGACCGCCGAGGCGGTGTTCGCCCAACTGGCGGGGTTTGCCTCGTACGGCTTCTGCAAGAGCCACGCCGCGGCCTTCGCCAAGACCGCCTACGACACGTTGTACCTCCGCGCCCACTACCCCGCCGAGTTCTACTGCGCTCTGCTCAACAACCAGCCCATGGGGTTCTACCCGCCTCGCGTCCTCATCGGCGATGCCAGGCGGCATGGGGTGCGCGTGCTCCCGGTCCACGTGAACCGAAGCGCCGACCGCTGCACCGTGGAGGGCGGGGCCATTCGGTTGGGGCTCGTGTACGTGGGCGGTCTGGGCGAGGCTGCCATCGCGCGGGTGCTCCAGGCGCGGCGGGAGGGTGCGTTCGCAACCCTGGCCGACTTCTGCCGTCGAACCCGCCTGCCTCGCAAACTGGTGGAGAACCTTATCCTGGCCGGCGGAATGGACGAGTGGAACCCCGACCGCCGGGCGCTCCTGTGGGAACTGGGACGGCTGCGCTACCGGGAGGAGGCGTTGCCCATGCCACTGGCCGCCGATGGCGTGGCGCTGGAGCCCATGACGCGGGCAGAGGATATGTTGGCAGAGTATGGCATCACGGGGCTATCCGCGGAGGGGCATTTGATGGAACTGTTCCGCGAACGGCTGAGCGGCGCGGGGGTGCTCACGAGCCGCGACCTGGAGCGCATGCCGGAGGGGAGCCGCGTTCGTGTGGCCGGGATGGTCGTCGTGCGCCAGGCCCCGCCCACGGCCAAGGGGTTCGTGTTCCTGACGCTGGAGGACGAGTGGGGCCTCATCAACGTCATCGTGCGGCCCGATGTGTTCCAGGCTCACCGCGCCGCCTGGGCCGACAGCCTGGTGCTCGTGGTGGACGGCACGGTACAACGCTCCGCCAGCGCGGTCAACGTGCTGGCGGAGGGGGTGGGGCCGGGACTCCCTTGGCGCAACGACGCAACCTTGCGGCCAAGCCAGCCTTGGCTCCCCAACGTGACCACCTGAAGTCAGAGGGGCACGGAGGCGTAGCACGAAGCGCGGACGGCGAGGGAATTGAGCCAAGCGGGGTCTTCCCGACGAGGGGTTTGAGCGCATCTCAAGGCAGCGGGCCGATCGTCATCACCTCACCATTCCCCTCACCTCCGCCGTGCCGCGCCCACGGATGACCACGCGCGGCGCCCATGCCGGAAACAGGCCGGAGATGTCTGCGACGACCGCCACTTCCACCTGGCGCAGCGCCTGATTCACCGCAATGCCAGCAACATGCGCGGCGATGCCGTTCCGCGCGAGGTAACCCGTGTTGGCCGAGACGTACCGCCGGGCCACCTCCAGGGCCGATGGGAGCAACAGCACCTCTCCAGTCTCGCGGAAATGTGCGACGTCCACCTCTTGCGCGGCAGCCAGCGCTGCAAGGTCCGCCGCCTTGTACAACTCTCCGCGCGCATGCCCCCATCGGCCAATCTCAATGCCCAGCAGGAGCAGCGGAACGAGCAGGATCGCCAGGAACGCCGCAGCCCATGTCAGGGAGTATCCGCGCCGGCCACGCAGGAAGCGCATCACCATCCCTCCTGCTTCCCTTCCGCCTCGCCTGTGACCACCAGCGGCGGCAGACCCATGAACCCCAGGAAGTGCGGCACGTCATACCGCACTCGCACACGGAGCGTTGTGCCAACCACTCCTCCGGGCGCAAGAACACTGACCTGCGCCCCTTGCAGTGCGCCGCTTGCAGCGTAACTGGAGGCAGCCGACATCGCTGCGCCGGCGGCATCCCCCTGGGACACAACACCCATGCGCACGCCATGCCGCGCGGCCTCCTGCGCCACCTGCTGGGCATACACCGCCCAGCCGAACTCCACAATCGTCAGCAGAATCAACACCATCAACGGCAGTGTGACAGCCGCCTCCACCGTCTCCACCCCTCGCTGCTCTCGCAGGAATCGCCTCATACACCCTCCCGCTAGAATCCTAGCCGTCCGGCCAGGCTGCCGATGAACGCGCTCAGCCGACTCCCGAACGCGCCGAACGCGACCACCACGATCACCACGAACAGGGCGATGATCGCCGCCAACTCCGTGGCTTCAATGCCTCTTTGATCCGCCAAGAACCTCTTCATTGTCCTCTCCTCCCATTCAAGATAGGCTTGTCCACATGTAGATCAACGTCCCGATACTGTACACCCACGCGAAGGGGACTCCTTCCCGCTCCAAGCGCTCCTCAGTCGGGCGGAGACTGCGAAAGAACTCGCCCCAGCGTCGACGGTACCGCACCGCCGTCCACGGCAGCGTCACCACCAACACAACCGCGCCTAGGATCAGCACGAACTCCGTCGCAGGGAAAAGCGCAACCAGCGCCATAAGCAGTTTGGCGTCGCCAGCCCCGCCGAGGAGCCCAGTCAGCCATAGAAGGTAAAGCCCCACACAGACAGCGGCCACCAGCCAGTTGCCCTGCACCAATCGCGAGACCAGAGCAACTGCAAGCACCGGCAGCACAAGCGCGTTCGGGATGCGCCGTGTGCGCAGGTCCACCAGCGATACGACGAGCAGCCATGTGCTGATGCCAATCCGCACCGAAACGTCCATCGCTCACTCTACCAGGCTCACGCCGAGAAACGCTACGGCCAACGTGATCTCCCCACTCCTGCGTACCGGGGCGCTCCACACCGTGCCCCGCGTGGCAACAACCGCCACCACGCGGTAGACGCCAGGATCTTCCACCGGAAGCCCCTCGTTGCACCCCTCCACCACATACCGCTTGTCCGCCTCCAGCCGCTCCACGACCTTCCACCCCTCGGCAGGCGCCACATTCCACCGAGGATGGCGCACTTGAATCCCCGGATATCGCCACGCCAGCATATCCCGAACCCACTGCTGCGATGCCTCGCTCAACTCAGCGCGGATGAGAATCGCCTCCACGTCTACGGGATCGGGGACAATCTCCTTATGCGCCACTTGCACCCATTGCCCACCGGCATCGTCCCATTCCACCGCGTACGTTGTGCGCACCACCGGATACGAAACCGCGCGCATACAGATGTCCACACCCCGCCGCTCGCGATCTTGCCCCACCACCAGCGGGTGCAAAGGCCGGTAATACAACTGCACATCCGGCGGTCGGCTCTGAACCGATGGCGGGGCCGGCGAAGGCTGGGGCGGACGCTCCGGCGTCGGCGTGGGCACGCGGGTTAGCCGCACGTTGAGGGTGCAAGTGCCACCGTTCGCGGCTGCCCCTGCGCCAAACGTCGCCGAGTACCCGTCAAATTCCCAACGCTTCTCCACCAGAACCGTCCACGACCGCGAGCAGTCCACGCAGTGATCCGTGGCCCAGACTCCGTCGGCGTCGGTCTGCCCCGAACGCGACTGCTCCGCGCACCCTGACCCGTTGCACTGCACCTGCGTCCAGCGACACCACGCGCCCGAGACCGCGTTACCATCAGCGTCGCGCACCACGACCCGCAGGGCGAACCCAGACCCTCCACCCACATCGCACCCGAAGGATTCCGCGCCTGAACATAGCGCCCCAGCCTCGGCTGCCGGCGGCGCGGGCGTGGAACTCAACCAGGCCAAGCATGCTGCGCAAAACAGCGCAAGCACGGCGGCCACTCTCGTTCTTGAATGCCCCATGTCCTACCTCCTCTCCCTCCACACAAACACCCCGCCATCGCCACCCGCAAACAGCGCGCCATCATGCCAGGCCAGTGCCATGACGGGCCCCGACAGACCGACCTTCTCCCAACGCATTGGGCCCTCGCCGGAAGCAACATCCAGCCGCACAACACCATCGGCCGTTCCCGCAAAGAGTGCCCCATCCCGTTCGTCAAAGACGAGGCTATACACCACTGGATCGCCTGCGTACTTGCCTTCCACCCGTTGCCAGGGGTCAGCATCCGCCTGGAGGAACAGGCCATCGCCTGTCCCCGCCGCTAGCATTCGTCGTCCCTTCCAGGTGAATCCCGTTAGCGCCAGCACCTTGGCACGCGGCCCGTCGACCAGGTGGTGCCACTCGCCCTCGGCGTACAGCCAAACCCCGTCAAATGTCCCGACGTACAATCCCTCCTCCGTGTACAGCAGGCTGAACACAGGCAGCCGCGCGCGGCCAGCAGGAGGCCCGATGAGTTGCCAACCTCCCTCCGGCTCCGACGGGTGCATCCATACCCCCTTCCCTGTGCCTGCGTACAAGGCGTCTCCAACGGCCAGCGACCACACCGTCCAGCGCTGTGAGTCTCCGAACCGGGGCAGTGGCTGCCACATGCCTTCGCGCAGGTCAAGCATGCCCACTTCGTAGGCCTGATCCCGGCCTTCGTAGACCCTGCGCCTCTTGCCATCCACAGCCAGCGCGAAGACAGCACCGGCCCAGGGGGAATCTGACCCCGCGGGTTCGGCGGCCAGGTGCACCAGCCTCCCGTCGGCTTGGAGGATGCTGCTGCCTTGATACGTGCCTAGCACGAGTGAATCTCCCAACACCGCCAGCGATCGCACCGGACGGGCGAAGATCTGCTCCCAGGAAGCGCCAGTCTCCTCGGGGGCTCGCACCATCTGCTGGCGCAGCGCACGATACCCAAGCCAAACCGCTGTCCCTAGCAGAAGCAGGAGGATTAAGTGCCGGATGCGGATCCGTCTCATCGCCGCCCCTCCTTCGGTGGCACAATCGCCACGTACCACGCCATGCGATGTGGAATCGCCAAGTCCGTGACGCCGTATCGCGCGGCCAGATGGCGATAGATGGCCTCCAGCGTCTCCACTGCGAACAGGTCGCCCGACACCGCATCCACCGCATGCCACCTCACCCGCCTGGGCACCAGGCCCGCCTTGACCATCGCCTCCCCATCCAGCGCGAAGACGCACTCCTGAAACCCCTCGCCCAGGCCAACCAGATAGGGGCAAGGCGCATTCCCCATCCGAATCACCTGATCCATTCCTTGATCCTCGCCCGTGGCATCCAACGCCAACTGGTTCAACTTCTGGACGTAGTTCCCGTCGTGCACAGGCAACTTCGCCACAATGTCCGCCCGCTTCAAGGCGATAGCATCGCGCAGCAGCGCTAAGCGTTTGACGCCGCGCGCCCGAGCCTCAAGAGTCCCTTCGCGGATCGCATTCCGAATCCGCTCCCCCACCCACGCGATGATCACGCAAAGCGCCATTAGGCTCAGTACAGTTCCGATCAACAGGCTCGTGTTCCAGTCATTCATCCCAGGTTTCCTCCTCAAGATAGGCTCGCAGGCGCGCAGCCTTCTTCGCCAATCGCGAAAGCACACGGTTCCGCTCATGGAGCGCGCCTCGTATCCGGTTGAACGTGAACAGCACGAAGAGAGCCAGCAGGGGCCAGGGAATACAGACGGGCCCCCGCGCATCTTGTGCTGTGCGCGAGGCAACACGCACAGGGGGCTCGGTAGGCACTGCCACCACCGATGGAGTCGGGCATGGAGGACAGACGCAGATCTGCGGCGTTGCCGTGGGACACGGCGGGCACATGAGCGTGCACGAGGTCGGCGTTGGCCCTACGGTACCCGTTGGCGGCAGTTGCGACTCTGATGGCGTGGCCGTCGCGGTGCAGATCGCAGTTGCCGTGGAGGTCACAGTGGGCACACGCACGGGCCCAATCCAGGGCGATGGAGTGGCCGTTGGGTCGGCCGTGCGAGATGGTGTCGCCGTGGGTGTTGCCGTCTCCGACGCAATCTCGGTCGCAGTCGGCTGGGCAGTCCATGCCCGCGTTGGGCTCGGCATATGAGTGGCCGTTCTGGTGGATGTCGCCGTCGGTGCTTCGGTCCAGGTGGCACTGGGCGTCGGCGTAGCGGTCGCCGTGCAGGTAGCCTCAGCCGTCGGAGTGCCAGTTGCTGTGCATGTTGGCGTTGAGCTGGCTGTCGGCGAGAAAGTCGCCGTCCTTGTGGGCGTTTCCGTTGGACGGCGTGTCGGCGATGCCGTCCTCGTTAGGGTTGCCGTGCCCGTTGGGCTCGCCTCATTCGTCGTCGTCGGCGTGGGCGTCGGCGTCTCGGTCGGGGTGGCGCTCGGAGTCGCCGTGTTGGTCCGAGTAGCCGTGCGCGTCGCCGTGGCTGTCGGAGTGGCCGTGTCGGGTGCTGTCGGCGTATGCGTCGGCGTGGGCGTCGGCGTACCGGTCCGTGTGGCGCTTGGAGTCGCTGTGTTGGCCCGAGTGGCCGTGCGCGTCGCCGTCGGCGTATGCGTTGGCGTAGGCGTCGTCGTCTCGGTCGGAGTGGCGCTCGCAGTGGCCGTGTTCGTCCGAGTGGGCAGCGGCGTCTCGGTCGGTGTGGCGCTCGGAGTGGCCGTGCTGGTCCGAGTGGGCGTGCGCGTCGCTGTCGGCGTATGCGTTGGCGTGGTCGGCGGCGTACCGGTCGGTGTGGCACTCAGGGTCGCCGTGTTGGTCCGAGTGGCCGTGCGCGTCGCTGTCGGCGTATGCGTTGGCGTGGGGGGCGGCGTACCGGTCGGTGTGGCACTCAGGGTCGCCGTGTTGGTCCGAGTAGCCGTGCGCGTCGCCGTGGCTGTCGGAGTGGCCGTGCGGGTTGCCGTCGCCGTTGGCGTAGGCGTTGGCGTAGGCGTCGCCGTCTCCGTAGGGGTTGCGCTCCGAGTAACCGTGGCTATCGGAGTGGCCGTGCGGGTTGCCGTCGCCGTTGGCGTATGCGTCGGCGTCTCGGTCGGTGTGGCGCTCGGAATCGCCGTGTTGATCCGAGTGGCCGTGCGCGTCGCCGTGGCTGTAGGAATGGCCGTGCGGGTTGCCGTCGCTGTATGCGTCGGCGTGGGCGTCGTCGTCTCAGTCGGGGTGGCGCTCGGAGTCGCCGTGGCTGTCGGAGTGGCCGTGCGCGTCGCCGTGGCTGTCGGAGTGGGCTGCGGCGTCTCCGTGGGCGATGGCGTGCTCGTCGCCCCACTGCAGCACGCCCGGTTCGTGATCGCCACGTTCATCCCGTTGGATTCCACCCACAGACTCCCCACCCGCGCCTGTATCGCCCGGGTCGGCGCGCAACGGTACACGTCCACCCGCCAGTATCCGTCTTTGTCTTGCTGCACAGGGATGCCGTCCAGTGATGTGCTCTCCCATGGGCCCGCGGCCTTGGACCCCGCCCAATCCCCCGCTACCACGTCCCAGAAGTAGAACAGCACGGTGCAATCCGTGGCGTTGTTCACAACCCCTTCCGTCGCCACCGACACGTCGCTTGGATATGACCCACCTACAGACGCGGCCTGCCAAGCCAGCATCGCAGCCAGTCCCCATGCAAGCGCCTTCCACAATCCCGAGCCCATCACATCCTCCGAAAGTTTCCGGTACCGGACTCCATCCTCCCGGGAGTCCGGTACCCTCCCTACACCCTAGGGCCTCGCCGGCCCGGGCTCGCGCGGCACTTCCACCTTCGGCCGTGCCACCTTTGGCAGCATGCGCACTACCAACTTCCCCGAACCCTCGCTCGCGAACCCGAAGTTGACCCCCCGTCGGTCCGGTGGCATCGACACCACCACAAACGGCGCGGTCGTGGCGACCAGTCGGCCTCGCCCAACTACGGACACGCGAACGCGATACGTTCCCCTAGGCACGCTCAACTGATACGTGCCGTCCGCCGAGACCTCCGCGCGATACCGACCCGCGATGACCACAACCGGGCCATCCGCATCCACAGGCCCTTCCCCTGCATCCCACACTCCATTGTGATTCCCGTCCAGAAACACGCGGCCTGACACGACCCACATGGGCGCCTGCGCCCCGGCGGGGACGACGCTTCCCATCAGTATGGCTGCGACCAAGATCAGTACGGATACAGTCTTTCTCATGAGTTTCCTCCTTGTGTTGTGCTTTCATTGAAACAGACTCAACATGGACGCCACCATTGGCGCCGCGAGGGTCACCAGATATGGCATCAGGTAGAAGGCCAGGATCGGCAAGATCAACTCCGACCCCACCACTTTCGCCCGCCGCAGCGCCTCCGCGCGATACGCCGTGGACAAATCCCGCGCCAGGCCGTCCAGCAGGTTCTCCACACCCGTTCCCACCCTTTCCATCTCCCCCAACTGGGCCATGAAGGCCACCAGTTCCACCAGCCCCGTCTCTTCCGCGCGTCGCAACAGCACCTCCATCCGCCGCTGCCCACGTGCCTGCGCCAAACCCTCCGCCAACCACCCGGCCACCAATCCCTGCTGCGCTGCAATCCGCTCCAGCGCCTGCTCCACCGACAGCCCTGCCACTACCAGCATGGACAGCCAAAGAGCAATGTCCGGAAGTTCCCGGCGAAAGGCCCGCTCCACTCGCCGCGCCCGGCCCGCCAGCATCATCCCTGGCAACCACCAGCCGAGAAATGTGCCGGCCACCGTGATCCCGATCGGCCGCGACGCCGTGAACAAGAACCCTACCACCGCCCCCGCCAGGCGCAGCCCCACAAAGCTGGCTTCATCCCAACCCAACCAGGCTCCGACCCGGTGCGCCCAGTACAACTGCCTCCTTGCGTCCACCGCCAGGCTGCTGGGCAGGTGTCTCCCCAAGCGGGCAAAGGGGACAAGCACCATCCGCCAGAACGGAAGTCCCCCCTGCGCCAATTGCCGCAGCCCCGCCACTGTCTCATACTGCTCCACACGCACCGACGCGGCGACCGGGAGCATCTCGTACAGGACTGCCACAAGGAATGCTGCCACCAGGAACGCGGCCAAGATCGCCATCTACGCTACCTCCTCCACCATGGACTTCATCGCCCCATACCCCAACACCATCGCCGCCCCACAGAGCAACAGAACGAACTGCCCGAGCAGAGAACGGTAGAAGGTGCCGAACGTGGGGTCGCGAAGGAGTCCCATGGTAACCATCACAAGGAGCACAGGGATCGCCTTGCCCGCCAGCAACGCATCTGCTGCCGATGTCCGCGCCTCTTCCCGAGTCGCAATCAGGTCGCGAATCGTGCCCCCCTTCTTCTCCAGCACCGGAATGAAGTCCCCGCCCACCTGGACGTACAGCCGCAACGCGCCGGCCACCAGGCCCAGCGATGGCGATGGCGAGCGACCCTCCAGAGATCGCAGGGCAGCCTCCGCGCCAAGCGCCCGCATCTCGGCTGCGGTGCGCAGGAACTCCCCTGCCAAGTGGGGCTGCCCGCCAGCCTGGAGCGTCGCTGCCGTCAACCGCAGCGCCTCCGCCAGGTCGGGTTGCACGCGCAGGTTGCCAACCAACAGCGACAGCGCCCCCGGCAGTTCCCTGTCCACCGCAAGCCACCGGGCGCGCTCGCGCGCTGCCAGCCGACTCCGAGGAAGCGTCGCCGCCCAACACCCCAGAGCCGCTGCGACCAGCCACGGAACGCCCATACCCAACGCCACCACGAACACCCCCATACCCAGGCTGGTCATCAACACCAGAAACTCCCCGCCGGACAGGTTCCACCCGGCAGCCTGGAGCCGTTCCTCCAAAGCCTTGCTGGGCGCAATGTCCCCCTCACGGACCTGTCCCGAGATCTGCTCCCACTGCCGCACCCGTTGCAAACGCACGACGCCAGGGCGCAGGAGCAAGGTGTACAGCGCCACCAGAGTTGTGAGTGTGATCAGAATCGCAGCAGGCAACGGTGAAGGCATCCCTACCCCCTCGTATACTCGCCGATACGCTCCCAGGTCGGCTCCCCTGCGTGCGGATTCCACCGGAACAGATCGGTCAGCCGCACGTCCCCACCCTTGAGATCTCGCTCCACCTGCGCGATGCGGCTCACACGGCGGACGCCCGTCGCATCCCACTCCAACTGCACCATCACGTCCACTGCCAGCGCAATCAGCACCTTGATCGCTTCTACCTTCGGAAACTGTCCGCTCTGCAGGCACCGCAGAATCAACGTCTGCACCGCCTCCCATGGTGAGCGGGCGTGGATCGTGGACAACCCCGCGTGGCCCGATATCTGCGTCTGCAGCAACCCGGCCGCCACATCCCCAGCCCGCACTTCCCCCACGATGATCCAATCCGGCGTCATCCGCAGCGCGGCGTTCACCAGATCTAGCGCCCCGACCCCATACTTCCCCTCTATGGACGGCGCCCGCGTCTCCATCGCGACCCAATGCGGCACGTTCAGCCGCAACTCCTGGGTGTCCTCAATGCTCACCACTCGGTCATCCCGCGGGATGAATTCCGACACCATGTTCAACAGCGTCGTCTTCCCCGTCCCCGTGCCGCCGGCGATCAGAACGCTGCAGCGCGCCCCGATGACCTGGCGCAGGAAACCCATCATCTCCTCGTTCAGCGCCCCCCACGACAGCAATCGCTCGGGCGTGATCGGCGACTCCTCAAACAGCCGCACGTTCAGCGCAGGGTACCCCCGCCCGTTCACAATCGGCGGCAGCACCACATGCACCCGCGCCCCCGCAGGCATCCGTTCTGTCCGCGGCAGCCGCGCCGACACGATCGGCTCGGCCTCTGTCGCTCGCCGGCCAAGCGGCCCGAGTATCGCCTGGATCACCCGCCGCACTTCCCCAGGAGATGGGGGATCAAACCCCTCCACGCGACGGAATCGTGCGTCCCCCTTGACCTTCAGGTACAATACCCCGTCCGGACACAGCGCGATCTCGGTGAGGTCGTCCCGCGCCGGTGGTAGGAACTCCTCCAAGAATCCCCACCCCAACAGCACGCGTTCCACCTGGAGGGCCACGGCGTTCTCCTGTGCCGCGCTCAGGCCCAGCCCCGCCTGCTCCGCCCCCTCGCTCACGTGAAACCGTATCCGCTCCCGAATGCGCCCCCGTGTGGCCTCGTCTGGGGCCAAGATCTCCTCGGGCAGGAACTCGCCGGTAACGGCCACGCGAACGGCCTCCGTCAACTCGTCCTGCGCCTGCCCAGACAGCGCGGGCACGGCCACCCGCTCGGCACGCACGCGGTTCAACAACGCACGATTACTCATGCCATCTCCCCATTTCGCTGTCATCCCACCTGGATGCGCGGCAGGCGCCACGCGCGCCGACGGCCTGCCTTGCCGCGTTCGGGCAGCGGGATTAGCGCCTGGGCTAGCCGCGCAATCCCCTCGGCAAACGGCCCACCGCGCACAATCGGCAGCCGGTAGTCCACCTGCTCCTCCCGCACCCATTCATCGTACGGCACCACCCCAACCACCGGCGGACACCAGCCGTCCAACCCTCGCCGAAACACCCCCTCCATGTCCCGCACCGACAACCGCGCTACAGGCGTCATCTTGTTCACCACCAAGCGAACTTTGTCCCGCGAGATGCGGTTGCGCTCGTCAAAGGCCCCGGTAACCAACCTCAGTCCCTCTATCGCCTTGCTCAGGTTGGCGTAGTCGGGCTCTACCACCAGCAGGAGCAGGTTGCACCGGAGCAGCGGTTCAATGGCGGCATCCGAGAAAGTCGGAGGGACGTCCATGAGGATGGCAGGATAGTCGCGGTCCCGGGCGGTCAAAATCAGTTCGCGGATCATCTCCGGCGTAACCTTGGCCGCCTCCACCGCATCATCCGGCGCCAGAAGGACATCAAACCCGTTGTGCTGCTGCAACGAGTGGGCGAACCCCTCTGCCCCAGGCCGCCGAAAGAACGTGAGCATGTTGGGCCGCGGCTCCCGCCCCAGTTGCACCCGCAGGTCGTCAGGGGTATCAAATCCCATCAGCAGCGACGGCCCCACCGTGCGGCACAGTTGATACCACAGGTTCACGGCGATGGTCGTCTTGCCCGGGCCCCCCTTGAACCCGCCGACCGCAATCACCTTCTGCCCGGCCACCGTAGGGCCACGGTGCGGTAGCCCCTCCAGATACGCCGCCCCGGGCTCCAGTTCCCGCCGCCGTTCCCGCTCGGCCAGGCCGATCTCAATCGCCCGCTCCACCACGCGCGCTGGAGAGACCGGCTTGACCGCAACGTCCCACACCCGATCGTGGGCTTGCAGCCGCGCCGCCATCTGTTGCCACTGCACAGGCAGCAGAACAATGGCCGCCGTCTTCTTCAGGGTTCCAAGCAGGGTGAGAAACTCGCGCTCGCCCACATCGCCCACGAGTTCGGCATCCACAATCGCAACCTCCGGCTGGACATCCACAAGGTTCTGACGCAGCACATCCCCCGTCGGCGCA